>NZ_JBSGZD010000131.1:0-20252 GCF_053610825.1 Streptomyces sp. NPDC054863
GAACAGCGAGGTCGGCGCGTTGCCGACGGCGACGACCGAGCCTTCGAGACGGTCGCGCCACAGCTCCATCGCGGCGGCGCTGCGGGTCGTGCCGAGCTCCTTCGCGAGGGCGGGCACCGAGGGGTCGGACAGCGTGCACACCACGTCGTTGTCCGCGGGCAGCCGCTTGCGGGTGACACCGCTGGCGACCATCTGCACGTCGCACAGGATGGGCGCACCGGCCCGCAGCGCCGCCCGGGCGTCGGCCACCACCCTCGGGCTGAACGCGAGGTCCCGCACGAGGTCGACCATGCCGCAGGCGTGGATCATACGGACCGCGACCTGGCTGACGTCGGCGGGCAGGCCCGCCAGGTCCGCCTCGGCGCGGATCGTGGCGAAGGACTGGCGGTAGATCGCCGGTCCGTCCTTCTCGTACTGATGCACTGTGCTGTCGCTCTCTTCTGCGGATGCGGACGTGATGGATCGGAGGAGTGGGGCGGGTGGAGCCGGCTCAGTCTCGGGTGCCGCGTGCGTCGGCCACCGCGCCGGACAGCGACTGCGCGCCCCCGAGAACGGTGACCGGCACGCCACGGACACCGTCCCGTACGACAGCGACCTCATGGCCCTCGGGGGTGGCGACGACGTCGACCCGGTCGCCGTGCGGATGCCCGCACCGGCGCGCACACCCGGACCAGTAGACAGGAAGCTCCCCGACGGGCCCCACGGCGGCCCCCGCGAGCGCCCGTACGTCGGAGAAGGACTTCGCACAGCCGGGCCGCCCGATGCAGGCGCCGACCCCGCTCCAGGGCGAGTCCGCCCCGGTGACCAGACCGGCTTCCCCCAGCGCGCGCAGCGCACCGGCGGCGTGCCCGTGCGCGACCCCCGGCAGGACGACGCCGCGCCACGGGGTCAGCCGCAGCGCCCCGTCGCCGTACTGCCGGGCGGTGTCCGCAAGGAGTCGCCACTGTGCCGCGGTGATACGTCCCAGGGGCACGCCCACGGACAGGGCGGCGGTGGCACGCGCCGCGCCGGTCACGATGCCGGGCCGGGGCGACGCCGCCCCACGGGCCCGCAGGGGGCCCGGAGCGGTCTCCGCCTCGACACCGGCCGCCCGCAGCGCCCGCACCACCTCCGTGAGGAGCGCGTCGGCGCCGCCGGGCAGATCGGCCACCCGCCACGTGCCCGCGTCGGGCGCACTGCCGAGGAACGTCTCGGCGGCCACCAGCGCGGCCCGCGCCGCCTGTCCGTACGGGACGAGCACCGCCTCCCGCGCCGTACCGACACGGAGCAGCGCCCTGTCCGCGTCCCGCGCCACCAGCGTGATGTCGCCGCCCAGCGCGTCCACGTCGCCGCGGCCGTCGTCGAGCGCGAACAGGAACCGGCCCGACAGCGCCGCCGCACGGTCGCTCCCGCACAGCAGGGAGTCCAGCTCCGACAGCCACGGGCCGACGTCGGCCCGCCCGGAACCGTCGAGTCCCGACAGGGGAGAGGCCACGATGTTCCGTACCCGCTCGTGCCGTTCGGAGGGCAGCAGCCCCGATCCGCCCAGCACCCGGGCCAGTTCACCGCCGCAGTCCGCCGCCAGCGCGCGCAGTTGAACATTGCCCCGGGAAGTGAGGTGAATGTCACCATCGCCCCACCGCCCGGCCAACTCACCGAGCGCATCGGCCTGTCCCGAGGCCAGCACGCCGCCGGGCACCCGTACCCGCGCAAGTGCCCCGTCGTCCGCGCGGTGCAGCCGCAGGGACCCCGGGCACGCGTCACCACGGGTCCTGGCGGAGCTCTCTCCCGCGGGCCGCGGCGAAATGGCAGGTGGGGGCATGGCGGCGAGCATACCGACACCCGGCGCACCGCTGTTCGACAGCCGGGTGCCACGGCCTTGACCCGGGGCCCTAATATGCCTGGTGGCGGGCGATTGGGCCCGTCGTCGCCACCGAAGGCGACAGAGGAGGAAGCCCGGTGCGATTCCGGCGCGGTCCCGCCACTGTGAGTCCGGCCACCGGCCGGGCGAGTCAGGAACTCCTTTCCCCAAGCTCCCGGCTCCGGCCGGGCGGGGGAATCCATCGACGATCACCGCCCGGGGCGTGGACACCCCGAGGAAGGCCCGACGCCGCATGATCCTGCTCCTGTCGACGTCCGACACCGACCTGCTCAGCGCCCGCTCCTCGGGCGGCCCGGTCAGTTACCGCTACGCCAACCCCTCCCGGCTCCCGCTGTCCGACCTCCCCGAGCTCCTCGACGGCACCGACCTCGTCGTCGTGCGCCTCCTCGGCGGTGTCCGCGCCTGGCAGGACGGCCTCGACCAGGTCCTCGCCACCGGCCGCCCCGTCGTCGTCCTCACCGGTGAACAGGCCCCGGACGCCCAGCTGATGGCCGCCTCCACCGTCCCCGTCGGCATCGCCGCCGAGGCCCACGCCTACCTGGCGCACGGCGGACCCGCCAACCTGGAGCAGCTCGCCCGCTTCCTCTCCGACACCGTCCTGCTCACCGGCCACGGCTTCGAGTCGCCCGCACCCGCACCCTCCTGGGGCCCGCTGGAGCGCACGGCCCGCGAGGTCGAGGGGCCGACCGTCGCGGTCCTCTACTACCGCGCCCACCACATGAGCGGCAACACCGCCTTCATCGACGCCCTGTGCGGCGAGATCGAGACCGCCGGCGCACGGCCGCTGCCGCTGTACGTCGCCTCGCTGCGCACCCCCGAGCCCGAGCTCATCGACGCGCTCCGGGGCGCCGACGCCATCGTCACCACCGTCCTCGCCGCGGGCGGCACCCGCCCCGCCGAGGCCTCGGCAGGCGGCGACGACGAGTCCTGGGACGCGGGCGCCCTCACCCACCTCGACGTGCCCATCCTCCAGGCGCTCTGCCTCACCAGCTCCCGCAGCGACTGGGAGGACAACGACGAGGGCGTCTCCCCGCTGGACGCGGCCAGCCAGATCGCGGTGCCCGAGTTCGACGGCCGCCTGATCACCGTCCCGTTCTCCTTCAAGGAGATCGACGAGGACGGCCTGCCCGCGTACGTCGCCGACACCGAGCGCGCCGCCCGCGTCGCCGGAATCGCCGTACGCCACGCGCGACTTCGGCACATCCCCAACGCCGACAAGCGCATCGCCCTCGTCCTCTCCGCGTACCCGACGAAGCACTCCCGCATCGGCAACGCGGTCGGCCTCGACACCCCCGCCAGCGCCATCGCCCTGCTCCGCCGCCTCAAGGAGGAGGGCTACGACTTCGGTGCCAAGGAGATCCCCGGCCTCGTCTCCGGCGACGGCGACGAGCTGATCTACGCGCTCATCGAGGCGGGCGGCCACGACCAGGAGTGGCTCACCGAGGAGCAGCTGGCCCGCAACCCGGTCCGCATCCCGGCCGCCGACTACCGGCGCTGGTTCGCGACCCTGCCCGCCGAGCTCCGCGACTCCGTCGACCAGCACTGGGGCCAGGCCCCCGGCGAGATGTTCGTCGACCGCTCCGCCAACCCGGAGGGCGACATCGTGCTGGCCGCCCTGCGGTTCGGCAACCTGCTCATCCTCATCCAGCCGCCGCGCGGCTTCGGCGAGAACCCGATCGCGATCTACCACGACCCCGATCTCCCGCCCTCGCACCACTATCTGGCCGCCTACCGCTGGATCGCCGCGTCCGCCGCCGACAACGGCTTCGGCGCCGACGCGATGATCCACCTCGGCAAGCACGGCAACCTGGAGTGGCTGCCCGGCAAGAACGCCGGCCTGTCCGCCGCCTGCGGCCCCGACGCCGCACTCGGCGACCTGCCGCTGATCTACCCGTTCCTGGTCAACGACCCGGGCGAGGGCACCCAGGCCAAGCGCCGCGTGCACGCCACCCTCGTCGACCACCTGGTGCCGCCGATGGCCCGCGCCGACAGCTACGGCGACATCGCCCGCCTGGAACAACTCCTCGACGAGCACGCCCAGATCGCCTCCATGGACCCGGCGAAGCTGCCCGCGATCCGCGCCCAGATCTGGACCCTCATCCAGGCCGCGAAGCTCGACCACGACCTGGGGCTCGAAGACCGCCCCGAGGACGAGGGCTTCGACGAGTTCATCATGCATCTCGACGGCTGGCTCTGTGAGATCAAGGACGTCCAGATCCGCGACGGCCTGCACGTCCTGGGCGGCGCCCCCGCCGGAGCCGCCCGCGTCAACCTGGTCCTCGCGATCCTGCGCGCCCGCCAGATCTGGGGCGGCACCGCGTCCCTGCCCGGCCTGCGCGAGGCCCTCGGCCTCGACGAGTCCGCGGCGCAGCGCACCGCCGCCGACGAGATCGAGGAGCAGGCCCGGGCCCTCGTACAGGCCATGGAGGACGCCGACTGGGACCCGGCCGCAGTCGCCGGCGTCGCGGCGGGCCACCCCGGTCCGGTCGCCGACATCCTCGACTTCGCCGCCCGCGAGGTCGTCCCGCGCCTGGCCGCCACCACCGACGAACTCACCCACGCCGTCCACGCGCTGAACGGCGGCTTCGTCCCCGCGGGCCCCTCGGGATCCCCGCTCCGCGGTCTGGTCAACGTCCTGCCGACCGGCCGCAACTTCTACTCCGTCGACCCCAAGGCCGTGCCCTCCAAGCTCGCCTGGGAGACCGGCCAGGCCCTCGCGGACTCCCTCCTGGAGCGCTACCGCAACGACAACGGCGAGTGGCCCACCTCCGTCGGCCTCTCCCTCTGGGGCACGAGCGCGATGCGCACGGCGGGCGACGACATCGCCGAAGCCTTCGCCCTGCTGGGCGTGCGCCCCGTCTGGGACGACGCCTCGCGCCGCGTCACAGGACTGGAAGCCATCCCGACCGCCGAACTCGGCCGCCCCCGCATCGACGTCACCCTGCGCATCTCGGGCTTCTTCCGCGACGCGTTCCCGCACACCATCGGCCTCCTCGACGACGCGGTACGCCTGGCCGCCTCCCTCGAAGAGCCGGACGACATCAACTACGTACGCGCCCACACCCAGGCCGACCTCGCCGAACACGGCGACGAACGCCGGGCCACCACCCGTATCTTCGGCTCCCGCCCCGGCACGTACGGCGCGGGCCTCCTCCAGCTGATCGACTCCCGCGACTGGCGCACCGACGCCGACCTCGCCGAGGTCTACACGGTCTGGGGCGGCTACGCCTACGGCCGCGAGCTCGACGGCCGCCCGGCCCGCGAGGAGATGGAGACGGCGTACAAGCGCATCGAGGTCGCGGCCAAGAACACCGACACCCGCGAGCACGACATCGCCGACTCGGACGACTACTTCCAGTACCACGGCGGCATGGTCGCCACCGTCCGCGCGCTGAAGGGCAAGGCACCGGAGGCGTACATCGGCGACTCCACCCGCCCCGAGACGGTCCGCACCCGCACCCTCGTCGAGGAGACGTCCCGCGTCTTCCGGGCCCGCGTCGTCAACCCCAAGTGGATCGAGGCGATGCGCCGCCACGGCTACAAGGGCGCCTTCGAACTCGCCGCCACCGTCGACTACCTCTTCGGGTACGACGCGACGACCGGCGTGGTCGCCGACTGGATGTACGACAAGCTCACCGAGACGTACGTCCTGGACCCGACCAACCGCGAGTTCCTCAAGCAGGCCAACCCCTGGGCGCTGCACGGCATCGCCGAGCGGCTCCTGGAGGCCGAGTCCCGCGGCATGTGGGCCAAGCCCGACCCGGCGATCCTCGACGCGCTGCGCAAGGCGTACCTGGAGACCGAGGGCGACCTGGAGGGCGAGGACTGAGCAGCGCCCGGCAGGGGCGGGGACCGGCCACACGGTCCCCGTCCCCTGCTGGAACGCCCGTCGTACGGGCCGGAGTTGGCCGGTGAGTGCCTTGCCGTTCGGCAGGCGGAGCCTCACCATGAGGGAGCCGTCCTCAGTCGTACACCCCGAGGAGACCCCCATGGGCAGCGACGAGCCGCAGAACACCCGGCTCGCCAGTCGCGTCACTGGCGAGGCGGACGGGACGAGTGTCCTCAGCGTGCTCCCGAACCACTGTGACACCGCGCTCGACCAGGTGACCGAGGGCGCGATGAACGACGTCCTGGCGCGTACCGGATTCTCGCGCGCGGTGACGGTGACCGCGTTCCAGTCCTCGGTCTGACCCGATCCGAGGAGTCCTCTGGTGACCGCGGTGGCGCGGCCCTTCCGGCAGTTCGTGGTCAAGGTCCACAGCCGGTGCGACCTGGCCTGCGACCACTGCTACGTCTACCGGCACGCCGACCAGAGCTGGCGCGGCCGGCCGGTCACCATGTCGCAGGAGACCTTCCGGCTGACCGCCGCCCGGATCGCCGAGCACGCGGCCCGGCACGGACTGTCCCGGGTGCACGTGGTGTTCCACGGCGGCGAGCCGCTGCTGGCCGGCCGCGAGCGGCTGCGCGCCGATGCCGGGGAACTGCGGCGCGCGCTGCGCGGAGTGTGCGGCCTCGACCTGCGGATGCAGACCAACGGCCTCGCCCTGGACGACGACTTCTGCGCCATGCTGGCCGACGAGCGCATCGTCACCGGCATCTCGCTCGACGGCGACCGCGCCTCCCACGACCGGCACCGGATCAGGAAGGACGGCTCCGGCAGCCACGCGGACGTGCTGCGCGCCGTCCGCCTGCTCGGCGCCCCCGCCCACCGGAGCGCGTTCGGCGGGCTGCTGTGCACGGTCGACGTGGCGAACGACCCCGTCGCGGTGTACCGGGCGCTGGCCGAACTGCACCCGCCCGGCATCGACTTCCTGCTGCCGCACGCCACCTGGGACCGGCCGCCGCCGCGCCCGGGCGGCGGGACGGACTACGCGGACTGGCTCATCGCCGTGCACCGCCGGTGGACCGCCGACGGCAGGCCGGTGCCGATCCGGATCTTCGACTCGATCAGCCGGCTCGGCCGGGGCGGCCCGAGCCTGACCGAGGCGCTGGGCACGGGCAGTTCGGACCTGCTGGTGGTGGAGACGGACGGCTCCGTCGAACAGGCGGACTGGCTGAAGACCGTCGCCCACGGCGCCCCGGAAACCGGCTTCCACGTGGCCCGCGACACCTTCGACGAGGCCGCCGCACACCCCGGATTCCAGGCCCGGCGCACCGGGCGGGACGGGCTCTGCGCCCAGTGCAGGTCCTGCCCGGTGGTGGCGGTGTGCGGCGGGGGGCTGTACGGGCACCGGTTCAGGACCCCCGACGGTGCAGACAAGTACGGTTCCGGCACCTCGGACTCCAGCACCTCGGACTCCGGCACCTCGGACTCCAGCACCTCGGACTCCGGCGCCCCGGACGGCTTCGACAACCCCTCGGTGTACTGCGCCGACCTGCTGAAGCTGATCCCGTACGTACAACAGGCAGGCGGCGCAGCCGAGTTGCACGCGCTGTCCCCGGCGCACTTCGACGACCTCGCCGCCGGACACGGCGACGCACCCGCCCTCGGGGAACTCGCGGCAGCGCAGAGCAGCCTGCGTCGGGTGCTGCTCGCGGCCGTCCGCCGGGCGGCGCCGCACCCCGCGGCGGCCTGGGACGCCGTGTACGCACTGCCCTTCGACGCGCTGGAGGTGCTGCTGGCCGACCCCTATCTGCGGGTCTGGGCACTGCACTGCTGCGAGGGACGGCCGCCCGACCCCGGGCGGCCCGCCGAGATCGCCCTGTCCGCGGCCGTCCGCACCGGCGGACGGCTGAGTCTCACGGTGCCGCTGCGGCACGGGAGGTCGGTCCAACTACCGGGTCTCGGGCGGCTGTTGGTGGACACGGGGGTACGCGCCCTGAGGCTTGCGGCCGGGGCGGAGGGGCTCGCCGTCGAAGACCGCCCGCTCGACGCGCTGCCGGAAGGCGTCCTCTGGCAGCCGCTGCGACACCTGGAGGCGGACGGCATACGGGTGGCGCTCGACGACATCGACCCGTACCGCACCTGCTACCGGGCCGAGGCCGCGGCCCGGCTCTCCGACTCCGGGCTGCGGGCCTGGCAGGAAACCTTCCGGGACGCCTGGCGGCTGATCGCCACGGAACATCCCCGGTACGCGGCCGGGCTCGCCGCACTGACCACGGTGACACCACTGGCCGCCCCGCCGCCCGGCAAGGAGGCCAGCGCGACCTCCCGGGACGCCTTCGGAGCGGTCGGGATCGCCCTGCCTTCGACGCCCGAAGCCCTCGCCCTGCTGCTGATCCACGAGTTCCAGCACGTCAAACTCGGCGCCCTGGAGGACATGTTCGACCTGCTCGACGGATCCGACGACGCCAGGTACCCGGTCGCCTGGCGGGCGGACCCCCGGCCGCCCGACGCCGTCCTCCAGGGCGCGTACGCCCACCTCGCGGTCGCCGACGTCTGGCGGACCCGGGGCCTGCGCCGTGCGGAGTCCGCTGCCGCCGACGCCACCCGCCGGTCCGTCCACTGGCGGGACGGGGTGCTCGCCGCGCTGGACACCCTGACCGGGACGGGATCCCTCACCGCCGTGGGCGGGCGGCTGGTGACGCGCATGAGGGCGGCGGCCCTGGACCTCGGCCCGGACGCCGACGCCACTGCCGACCGCCCCGCGGACTGATCCGTACCGCCACCGCCGCCGGAGGCGGGACAACTCGCACGCTCCCGCCTCTGGTGGCGGCAGTGGATTTCGCGCTCCAATGGTGTGCCGGACACCGACGTGGAGGCGAGAGGCGAGCCCATGGCCCCACCGACTGCCTCCCCCGCGCCGCAGCCCTCCGAGGGCCAGGATCCGCACTTCTTCCTGAGCTACGCCCGCACCCCCTCGATGAAGGACGGCCGCAGGCTGGACCATCCGGACAAGGAACTGGAGGACTTCCACTGGGAGTTGTGCCGCAACCTCATGCAGCTGACCGACCGCGACGGCAGTGGCCCGCCCGGCTTCCTGGACCAGCGGATGGGTATCGGCAAGGAGTGGGAGAGAACCCTCAAGCAGGCCCTGGCCACCTGCCAGGTCTTCGTGCCCGTCTACGCCAGGCGCTACTTCACCAGGGAATGGTGCGGCAAGGAGTGGGACGCCTTCGCACGGCGGCAGGCCGCACAGCGCGGCACCCGGCCCTACACCGTCAACGCGATCGTCCCCGTCCTGTGGACGAGCCCAGCCGACCTGGAGCTGCCCCCGGTCGCCGAGGCCGTCCAGTACTCGCACCCCGACCTCGGACAGGCCTACCTGAAAAGGGGCCTCTACGGCCTGCTCAAGGACGGATACTGGCTCCAGTACCGCAGGGCCGTCTGGGGAATCTCCCAGACCATCGTCAACGTCGCCCGGCAGGCGCGCCTCGACCCGTGCGACATCGAGCTGTTCGACGACCTCCGCAACGTCTTCGACGAGGGAGCGTAGGATGCCGCTCTTCTTCCTGAGCTACGCGCGGATCCCCGGCGGCCGGCGCACCGGTGACGACCCCGACCGGCTGGTCTTCGACTTCTACGAGGAACTGGCCGGCCGGGTCGCCGCACACGCCGGACTGGAGCGGACGGCCGCCGGATTCGTCGACCGGCAGGGCGCCGTGGGCGAGGAATCCGTGCGGGCGCTGTCCGGCTGCCGGGTGTTCGTCCCGCTGTACTCGAAGCGGTACTTCACCGACCCGCTGTGCGGCCGGCAGTGGACCGCGATCACCCGCCGGGCCCTGCGCACCCGCGCGCCCCGAACCGTACCCGTGCTGTGGACGCCCTACCCGGCGGCCTCCGTGCCCGCGGCCGTCCAGGACGTCCCCGAACTCCCGGAGGTGCAGGAAGGCTGCGACGAGGAGGAGGGGAGCTACGCGGCCACGGGACTGCACCGGTTGCTCGACCTGGAGGAGGACCGGGCCCGCCGGATCACCGAGTGGCTCGCCCTGCGCATCGCCTCCGCGGCGGCCACCGTTCCCGCGGGCGCGGCCCCCGACTCCTTCGACGCGACGGCCCTCGCCCGCCTGCCGGACGCGTTCGCGGCGGCGCCGCCCAGGCCGCCCCTGCGCATCACCGTCCTGGCCCCGTACGAGGACCGGCTGCCGATCGGCCGCGAGGGGGCACGCTACGGCCCCGGGCCGCTCGACTGGCGGCCGTACGGTCCCGTGGCGGGCGGCCCGATCGCCGAACAGGTCACGGAACTGGCCCGCAACCTGGGCTTCAGCCCGGAGGTGGTGGAGTTCGACAAGGTCGACCTGCGGGGCAGGGGCACGCCTGCCGCGCCCTGGATCCTCGTCGTCGACCCCTGGGCGCTCGGAGACCGCAAGGTGGCGGCCCAGGCCAAGGCGTTCGACGACGCGCACCGGCCCTGGACCGCCGTACTGACCGCCCTCGCGGACAACGACCCGCAGACCAAGGAACACCTCGACCGGCTGCGCGGACTCCTGGAGTCCGCCTTTCCCCGCTCCCTGCGGGAGGGCCGGGTGGGGGAGCAGACCGCCGTCCGCGGACTCGCCACGGCCGACGCGTTCGCCCTGTGGTTCGGCGAATTGGCCGAGTCCGCCAACATGAGGTACCTGCGGTACATTCAGCCGCAATCGTCCCCACGGAACACAACTGCGGTGAAACCGCCGGGAGTCGGCGCCGACGAACCCGGCACGGACGGCGGCGCCCTGGAGGCCAGGCCATGACCAGCGACGACGCGGGCCGGATCGTCACGTTCTACTCGTACAAGGGCGGCACCGGGCGGACGATGGCGCTCGCCAACACCGCGTGGATCCTGGCGTCCGCCGGAAAACGGGTCCTGATGGTCGACTGGGACCTCGACGCCCCCGGCCTGGACCGCTTCCTGCACCCCTTCCTGGAGGACGAGAAGCTCCGCACCACACCCGGCGTCCTGGACCTCGTCACCCGCTTCAACCAGTCGTACGGGGAGGAGCGGCGGCTCGCCGAGGCGAAGCACCCGGGGAGGGGCGAGTCCGAACTGCCGGTCACGGTCGACGCCGCGTGGGTCGCCGAGCGGGCCCGCTACAACCACTGCCGCATCCCGGTCGACTGGGCCTTCCCCGAGGGCGGCCGGCTCGACTACCTCCCGGCCGGCATCAAGAACAAGAAGTACCTGAGCGCGTTCTCGCAGTTCGACTGGAAGCCGTTCATGGACGGGCCGCTGGCCACCCGGTTCCTGGAGGCGCTCAAGCACGAGTTCGTGCAGAACTACGACTACGTCCTGATCGACAGCCGGACCGGCCTCAACGACATCTCCGACATCTGCACCGTCACCCTGCCGCACACCCTCGTCACCTGCTTCACCCCGAGCAGCCAGAGCATCGAGGGCGCGGCCAACGTCGCGGAACGCATCGACCTCATGCACAGCGACCGCAACATCCGCATCCTGCCCGTGCCCATGCGGGTCGAGGACACCAACGGCCAGGCCGACCGGCTCGAAGCCGCCAGGGGCCAGATCCGGGTGCGCTTCGACCGGATCCTCAGCCGCCACCAGGACACCGACCCCGAGGACTACTGGGGCCGGGTCGAGATCCCCTACCGGCCCGTCTACTCCTACGAGGAACTCCTGGCGCCGTTCCGCGACACCCCCGGAACCCCCTCCTCCCTGCTGGCCGCCTACGAACGGCTCACCGAGGTCGTCTCCGACGGCGAGGTGAGCGCGATGCCGCGCATGGAGGAGGGCCTGCGCAGGCGCTACCTCGACCGGTTCATCCGGCCCAAGCCGCTGAACGTGTCCGACGTGTACATCAGCTTCGTCCCGCAGGACCGCAGCTGGGCCGAGTGGATCCGCGCCGTGCTCGAAGCCGCCGACTTCCGGGTCCACCTGGCCCAGGAGGGCACGGCCGAGGGCGCGCGGCTGCGGGCCGAGACCGAGCGCGGCGTGGAGTCCGCCGCCCACACCCTGGCGGTCATGTCCGGTGCCTACCTCCGGTCCTCCCGCTTCAGGACGACGTGGGAGACGGTCTACCAGGCCGACGAACTCGGCAAGCGCCGCCAGCTGATCCCGGTCCGGATCGAGGAGGTCCGCCTGGGCACGCCGTTCACCGCGCACCTCGCCGACCTCACCCGCTGCGACACCCCCGAGGCCGCCAGGGAAGCCCTGCTGAAAGCCTTCGGGGCCCCTCTGGAACCCCGCTCGCGCGCCCACTTCACCGGGCCCGACCACGTGCTGCCCCGCTACCCCGGAGCCGAACCGCCCGTCTGGAACGTCCCGATCCGCACCACTCCGTTCTCCGGTCGCACCGAACTCCTCGAAACCATCAGGGAGCGGCTGCAGACCGTGCACAAGCCCGTACTCCTGCGGGGCATGGGCGGAGTGGGCAAGACCCTCCTGGCACAGGAATTCGCCCGCCGCTACAAGGGCGACTACGACGTCGTGTGGCACATCCAGGCAGAACAGCGCAACCTCGCGGTGGAGCAGTACTCGGCGATGGCGAGGCCGCTGGGCCTGACCGAGCGCAAGAACCCCACCGACACCGCGCGGGCGGTGCGCGACGCCCTCGACAGCGGACGCTGGCTGCTGATCCTCGACAACGCGGACGACCCGGGCAACCTGGCCGACTTCCTCGTGAGCGGGCGCTCCGGGCACGTCCTCATCACCAGCCAGCGCTCCGAAGGATGGAGCCGCTACGCCGACACGGTCGAAGTGGGGGTCTTCAGCAGGCCCGACAGCATCACCCACCTGCGCCGCTGGCTGCCGGACATCGGGCAGGACGAGGTGGACATGGTCGCCGAGGCCCTCGGCGACCTGCCGATCGCCGTCGACCAGGCCGCCAACGCCATGAAGCAGACCGGCAAGAGCGCCCGTGAGTACATCGGCCAACTGCAGCGGCGGACCGACGTCACCAACATCACCGGCGGCACCTGGGACTTCGCCATCAAGCAACTTCGGGAGAACTACCCGCCCGCGGTCCGCCTCCTGCAGCTCTGCTCGTTCTTCAGCCCCGAACCCATCTCCATGGACCTGCTGGAAAGCGTGGAGATCGGCAGGGCCCTGGGCGGCGCCCGCACCCTGGCCCGCGCCTACCAGGAGCTGAGCCGCTTCGCCCTGGTCCGGGTGGACCGCAAGGCCAGGGGCGTCCAGGTGCACCGGCTCGTCCAGCTCTCCATGCGCAACAGCATGTCCGCACAGGAGCAGGAGGCCGCCCGCGAAGTGGTCTACCGCACGCTCGTCGCGGCCAGGCCGGGGCAGGACGACCCGGAGGACCCCGATACCTGGGACCGGTACCGGATCATCTGGCCGCACCTCGGCACCCCCTGGGCGTTCACCACGCCCGACGACGGCATCCGCGAACTCGTCGTGGACCGGGTGCGCCAACTGCGCCGCCGCGGCGAGATCACCCAGGCACTGGAGCTCAGCGAGCGGTGCGTGGCCGGCTGGGGCGAGGACGGGGGCGCGGACGAACGCTGGGTGCTGCACGTGCGGTTCCAGATCGGGAACATCCTGCGCGCGCACGGCAAGTACGAGGAGTCGCTCGCCCTGGACAAGGAGGTGCTGGAGCGGCAGCTCGACGTCCTCGGCGACAAGGACGACCAGCACGTCCTCATGACCACCAGCAGCATCGCCGCCGACCTGCGCGGCCTCGGCAGGTTCTCCGAGGCGCTCGCGTACGACCGCGAGACCCACCAGAGGTACAGCGACGTCTACGGCGAGGACCACCCGCGCACCCTGGGCGCCGCCAACAACCTCGCGGTCTCCCTGCGGCTGTCGGGCGACTACTACGAGGCGCGCGAACTGGACCGCAAGACCCTCGACACCCGCGAGGAGATCCTCCGCCACGACCACCCCCTGACCATCGAGACGGCGGTCAACCTGGGGCGCGACCTGCGGGACTGCGGCGACTACCGGGCCTCGGTCAGCCTGCTCAAGCGCGCCTACGAACGCTGCCTGCGCAACGTCGAACTCACCGAGGGCGCACCGACCGTCCTCAACACCGTCAAGGGGCTGGCCGGATCCCTGCGCCGGGTGGGCCGCCCGGACGAGGCGGAGGCGTACACCAGGATCGTCCTGAAGCACACTCCGGCGGGGGAGGGCGAGATCTCCCCGGAACGGCTCCTGCTCGAAATGGACCTGGCAGGCGACCTGATGGCGCTGGACCGGACGGGCGAGGCGCTGGAACTGGTGAGCAGGGTGCTGGACGACTTCCGGCGCGGCCTCGGCGCGTCGCATCCGCACACCGTCTCCTGCTCCGCGAACTATGCGGTGCACCTGCTGGGCACCGGTGCGGTCGCCCGTGCCAGGGAACTCACCGAACAGGCCGTCGCCGACTTCACCGAACTGCTGGGGGAGGACCATCCGAATGTGCTCATCTGCCGGGTGAACCTCGCCAACACCCTTGCGGAACAAGGCCAGTTGGTGCAGGCGCGTGCCACGTACGAAGCGGTCTACGACCGGCTGCGGGAGGTGCTGCTGTCCAGCCACCCCTCCACACTGGTCTGCGCGGGCAACCTCGCCACCGTACTGAGGGACCTCGGCGAGGGCGACGCGGCCCGCACCATGCACGACGACGTCCTGGCCGAGCTGGTCAAGCGGCTCGGTGCGGAACACCCCAGGACGGTGGCCCTCCAGGCATGGCGGCGCACCAGCCTGGAGCTGGAACCACACCCGATCTGAGACGGCCCGACGCGGTCACACGGCGTTGTCGCGCACCCACGCGAGGGACTGCGGCAGCGCCGGCAGGGCGGCGAAGTGCGCGGCGGACGGCTGGAGCACGGTGGACACCGTGGGGATGCGCTCGGCGAGCCAGTGGAAGTGCGCGACAGGGGCGAAGACGTCGAACTCCCCGTGCCAGAGCAGGACCGGTACGGCCTCGATGTCCTGCGGCCGAAAGCCCCACGGTTCGCGGAAGGCCACCAGGTCGTCCACCCAGCCCTCCGGCTCGGGCGGTCCTTCGGCCCCGGCGGCCGTGACGGTCCGGTCGCCCACCGCGGAGAGGTAGTTGTGCAGCAGCAGCTCGCGGATGCCCGCGTCCTCGACGACGAGGCGGTCCGTACGGGGCATCTCCTCGTCGAGGGAGCTGAGCAGGGAGCCGGGGTCGCGCCGGATGGCATCGGCGTTGCGGGCGAGGAGGGCGCCCACCTGGGTCCGGTCCGGTGCGTGGTGGTCCAGCATGCGGTACGTCATCACATTGGAGTCGGCCATGTCGGCGAGCCAGTCGAGGCCCTCGGCGTCCGGGGGTGCGAGGGTGACCAGCGAGGCGACGCTCGCGACCCGGCTGCCCCGGTTCAGCGCGGCACAGGCCAGTGCGTGCGGCCCGCCGCCCGACCGGCCGACCACCGAGTAGCGCTTCAGGTCCAGGTCGTCGGCGATGGCGTCGATGTCGTCCGCCGCGTGCCAGATTCTTCGGCCCGGGTGCCGGGTCGAGTCCCCGTACCCGGGACGGTCGTAGGCGATGAGCCGGACGCCGAGCTTGTGGAGGTCGAAGGTCCGGGGCCTGGGGCCCTGCCGGCTGCCGGGCGTGCCGTGCAGCAGAAACACCGGGTGCCCCTGGGGGTCCCCCCATGCCTCGTAGGCCAGCTTCCCGTCGCGGTCAGGCGCTCGCACCGAACCAAACACCTGATTGCCTCCCGTTACCAGCGGCTTCAGCCCGGAACGGCACCACCGCTCAGCATGGTGGACGGCGGGTCCGTTGGCAGCGCTCAAATCAGCCGAGTTGCCGGGCTCCGGTGCACGAACGCAGTAGCATGCGCGCCGCCGCAGCGCCGTCGGCCGTAGCGAAACTAGCCCACGGTCCAGTGCCGCGCACGACACCACCGCGAAGAGCCGGGTGTGGCGGGTGTGAACCCGTGAGCCGCAGGTTGACGGCGGACATTCCGGCCTTCTTCCGCTCTTCTCCGCGGCGTAGACTGCGGCCGGTGAGTATCGAACCGGCTCAGGGATCTCCGGTCGCGCTCCGGCCGGTCACCGCAAAGGACGAGGAGAGATTCCTCGAACTCGCCAGGATGAGCGTCGATCTCCACCACCCGTGGGTGGGAGTACCCAGCACGCCGAGCGGATTCTCCACCTATCTGGAGCGGTCCGACCGGACGACCGCCTTCTGCATGGTGGTCTGCCTCGACGACCCGGCCGACCTGGTCGGAATGGTCAACATCAACAACATCGTCCGGGAGCCCTACCAGCGGGGCGTACTCGGATACGCCGCGTTCCTGCCCCACGCGGGACGGGGATACATGTCCACGGGTGTCGCACTCGCGGTGCGCCACGCCTTCGGCCCACTGGACCTCCACCGGCTGGAAGCCGACATCCAGCCGGGCAACACCGCCTCGCTGAGACTCATCAGGCGGCTCGGCTTCCGGCAGGAGGGCGTCTCGCCCGGCTTCATCAGGATCGGTGGCGTCTGGCGCGACCACGAACGCTGGGCCCTCACGCGGGAGATGGAGCTCCCGCCGCTCCGGCAGCCGGCCCCGACCGCCCCGATGTCGTAGCAGCGTACGGATCATGCTGCTTTCCTTCGTTCCGCGGTACGAACCTTCCTTCGCGGATCTCCCATAGCGTCGCTTGCATGCCTCAGGGAAGGAATCGAAGGTGACCGGAGATCTGCACAGCCGCGCGGTTGTCGCCGACACGCACAACGACCTGCTCATGTCGGTGGTGGAACGGCCCCCGCAGCGGTGGGCGGAGTTCTTCCGCGAGCAGTGGCTGCCCCAACTGCTGGAGGGCGGGGTGAACATCCAGGTACTGCCCGTGTTCGTGGACGACCAGTTCCGGCCCGAGGGGGCGCTGCGCCGCACCCTGCGGATGATCGAGTGCGCGCACGCCCTCGCCGAGGGCAACGCCGAGCACGTACGGCTCTGCCTGGACGGCGACGACATCGACGACGCCCTCGCGCAGGGCCGCATCGCACTGGTGCTCGCGCTGGAGAGCGCGCCCGGTGTCGAGGCGGACGTGGAGCTGTTCCGCACACTGCACCGGCTCGGAGTACGGGTCGCCTCGATCGCGCACTGGGGACGCTCCGCGCTCGGCGACGGCAGCGGCGAGGACGCGACCGGCAGCAGGCTCACCGCACCCGGCGTGGCGGCGCTGCGCGAACTGGAGAGCCTCGGCGTCGTGTTCGACATCTCCCACCTCGGGGCGAGCGGGGTGGCGCACGTACTGGAACTGGCGACCCGCCCGCTGATCGCCTCGCACTCGGCGGCCCGTGCGCTGTGCGACCACCACCGCAACCTCACCGACGAGCAGATCCGGGGCGTCGCGGCCACCGGCGGTGTCGTCTGCGTCAACTTCGTCCCCGACTTCCTCGCCGCGGACCGCGCGTCGCGGACCATCGAGCGGATCGCCGACCACATCGAGCACATCGCCGCCCTGGTCGGCTTCGCGCACGTGGGCATCGGCCCGGACTTCGTACGGGAGGTGCTGGCCGACGTCACACCGCCGTGCTGCGACGGCAACGACTACGACGGGGTGCCGATGGACCTGTTCCTGCCCGGCCTGGACGGACCTGCCCAACTGCCCGCGCTGACCGAGGTACTGGTCAAGCGGGGGCTGGACGAGGACAGCATCCGTGCGGTCCTCGGCGGCAACGTGCAGCGGCTCTTCCGCGCCGAACTGGGCAGGGCCCGATGAGCGGGGCAGGGCAGGAACAGCAGCTCTCCGCGATGCTCGCGGACCTGGCGGAACTGGTCCTCTGCGAGTCCTTCTCCGCGGACCTCGACGCGGTCGCACGCAGCGCGGACCTGGTGGCCGCGCAGGGGGCCCGGCACCTGGGGGCCGCACCGGAGCGCATCGTCGTCGACGGCGTCACGCACCTGCGGTGGACCTTCGGCACCCCGCGGGTGCTGCTCCTCGGCCATCACGACACCGTGTGGCCGATGGGCTCGCTGGCCACGCACCCCTGGTCGGTGACCGACGGCATCGCGCGCGGGCCCGGTGTCTTCGACATGAAGGCGGGGCTGGTGCAGATGTTCCACGCGCTGGCCTCGCTTCCCTCGCTGGACGGTGTGTGCGTGCTGGTCACCGGCGACGAGGAGGTCGGCTCGGACACGTCGCGTGCCCTGATCGAGGAGAGCGCCCGGAGCTGCGCGGCGACCTTCGTACTGGAGGCTTCGGCCGACGGCGGGGCGCTGAAGACGGGCCGCAAGGGCACCTCGGGCTACGAGTTGGTGGTGCACGGCAGGGCGGCCCACTCCGGGCTCGAACCGGAGAAGGGTGTCAACGCGGCGATCGAGGCCGCACACCTGACCCTCGCCCTGGCCGGGGTGGCCGCCGAGGTCAACGCCGCCGCGTCCGACGACTGGTGCACCACGGTGACGCCGACGGTGGTGGCCGCGGGTTCGGCCACCAACACCGTCCCCGCGACGGCGACGGTCAGCGTGGACGTCCGCGTGCCGACGCTCGCGGCCCAGGCGAAGGTGGACGCGGCGCTGCACGACCTGACGACCACCCTGCCGGGAGCCCGTCTGGAGGTGCGAGGAGGCCCCAACAGGCCGCCGCTGGAAGAGACTTCGTCGGCGGACCTGTTCCGGCGGGGGCGCGCGCTCGCCCAGCTGCAAGGTCTGCCACCGCTGTCGTCGGCGGCGGTCGGCGGGGCGTCCGACGGGAACTTCACCGCCGGGCTGGGCTGCCCGACGCTGGACGGCCTGGGCGCCGTCGGCGGAGGAGCGCACGCCGACCACGAGCACGTGATCGTCGCCGACATGCCGGTACGGGCACGGCTGCTCGCCGCCCTGGTCGCCGAGGTCGCCGGAGCCGCCGAGGCCGTCCGATGAGCGCGCCGGAAGTGCGGGAACTCCACGAGCTGAGCGAACTCGAAGCCGTCGACGCACTCTTCGTGCGGATCTGGGGCAGCGCACCGGGCGCCTCGCCCATGGGCGTCGAGCAGATGCGGGCCCTCTCGCACGCGGGCAACTACGTCGCCGGTGCCTACGCGGGCGGCGAACTGGTCGGTGCGTCGGTCGCCTTCTTCGCCGCACCCGTCGGCCGGGTGCTGCACTCGCACGTCACCGGCGCGCTGGGCGGTCACCGGGCGGGCCTCGCCCTCAAGACGCACCAGCGCGAGTGGGCCCTGGCCCGGGGACTGTCCCGGATCACCTGGACGTACGACCCCCTGGTCCGGCGCAACGCCCACTTCAACCTCACCAAGCTCGGCGCGCGCCCGGTCGAGTACCTGCCGTGCTTCTACGGGGCGATGGACGACGCCATCAACGGCGGCGACGACAGCGACCGGGCCCTCATCGCCTGGGAACTGACCACCCCCACCGCCACGCCGCCCGTCCCTGCCGACGCCGTCACGGCTCTGGCCGTACGGGACGGACGTCCCGCCGTCGGCAGCCTCGACGCACCGACCCTGCTGGTCGAGGTCCCGGCCGACATCGAAGGGCTGCGCCGCACCGACCCGGGGGCCGCCAAGGAGTGGCGTCTCGCGCTGCGCGAGGTGCTCGGCGGCCTGCTCGCCGACGGCGCCCGCGTCACCGGCTTCCACGACCGGACCTGCTACGTCGTCACGCGTGACACCACCGCCTGACCCCCACCCTCCCAGGAGCCCGCACACCATGAAGATCACCGGAATCGAACTGCGCCGGATCGCGATGCCGCTGAAGGCACCGTTCCGTACCTCCTTCGGCGTGGAGAGCGCACGCGACGTCCTGCTCGTACGAGTCGTCACCCCGGACGGCGAGGGCTGGGGCGAGTGCGTCGCGATGTCGGAGCCCCGCTACTGCTCCGAGTACGTCGAGGGGGCGGCCGACGTCCTGCGCCGCTTCCTGATCCCCGCGCTGCCCGAAATCGCGGACGCCCACGCCGTCAAGCGGGCGCTGAAGCCCTTCAAGGGCCACAAGATGGCCAAGGCGGCCCTGGAGACGGCCGTGCTGGACGCCCAGCTCCGTGCCTCGGGGCAGTCCTTCGGGAACTTCCTCGGCGCGGCACGCGACCGGGTCCCGTGCGGAGTGTCCGTCGGGATCATGGACTCGGTCCCCGAACTCCTCGACACGGTCGGGGGGTTCGTCGCAGAGGGCTACGTCCGCATCAAGCTCAAGATCGAGCCCGGCTGGGACGTGGCCCCGGTGCGCGCCGTCCGCGAACGCTTCGGCGACGACCTGCTGCTCCAGGTCGACGCCAACGCCGCGTACACCCTCGCCGACGCCCGTCAGCTGTCCAAGCTGGACGCCTTCGACCTCCTGCTCGTCGAGCAGCCGCTCGCCGACGACGACCTCGTGCAGCACGCGGCCCTCGCCCGCCTGCTCCGTACGCCCGTCTGTCTGGACGAGTCGATCGAGTCCGCCGAGGACGCGGCGGCGGCCATCACCCTCGGGGCCGCCTCGGTCATCAACATCAAGCCCGGCCGGGTCGGCGGCTACCTGGAGGCCAAGGCCATCCACGACGTGTGCGTCGCCCACGGCGTCCCGGTGTGGTGCGGCGGCATGCTCGAAACCGGCATCGGCCGCGCCGCCAACGTGGCCCTTGCCGCACTGCCGGGATTCACCCTGCCCGGCGACACCTCCGGCTCCGGCCGCTACTTCGCCACCGAC
>NZ_JBSGZD010000132.1:0-20162 GCF_053610825.1 Streptomyces sp. NPDC054863
CAGCGCACGGTGTACGTGCTCGACGTCGTGGAAACCCTCGTACGGCGTCCGTCCCGGCCGCGAGCGAGAGCGCCCGGTGTGGCGTCAGGCGATCTCGTTCAGGAAGTTCATCGAGTCCAGCGGGGGTCGCCGACGACTTCGTGCAGATCGGTGAGCGGGGTGGTGACTACGTCTCACCGCCGCCCTGCCGTACCGTCCGCAACTGGCCGGCGGCGGTGGGATCGGGGCATCCGGCCAGTGTCAGGGCCTGCTCCAGTTCCTCCTGGAGCAGGTGGAGAACCCGGCTGACGCCCGCCTGTCCGCCCACCGCCAGACCCCACAGGGCGGGACGGCCCAGCAGCACTCCGTCGGCCCCCGACGCCAGTGCCCTGAGCACATCCGTGCCGCTGCGTATCCCGCTGTCGAGGAGCACCTCGCAGCGTCCGCCCACCGCCGCAGCGACCGCGGGCAGCGCGTCGAGAGCCGGTACGGCACCGTCGAGCTGGCGGCCTCCGTGGTTGGAGACGATCACTGCGTCCACCCCGTGGTCGACGGCACGCCGGGCGTCGTCGGGGTCCAGCACTCCCTTGAGTACGAGCGGAAGGCACGTGCGTGCGCGCAGCCGGTCCAGGTCGGCCCAGGACAGCGCGGGGTCGACGAGGTGTCCGGTCTGCGCGGCGACGGCGCTCACCCCGCTCCGCGCGGTCGCCGGAACACCGTCGGGGCGGTCGCCGAAGTGCACGGCCGAGACGCCGTCCGGCAGGGTGAAGCCGCCCCGCATGTCCGCCAGCCGGCGTCCCATGCGGGGGGTGTCCACAGTCAGGACCAGGGCGCGGCAGCCGGCTTTCTCCGCCCGCCCCACGATCTCCTCGGTGAGGTGGCGGTCGCGCAGCCAGTACACCTGGAACCAGAGGGCGGCACCGGTGGCGGCGAGTTCTTCGACAGGGACGCTGCTGAAGGTGCACGCGGTGAAGGGGATGCCGGCGTTGGCGGCCGCGCGGGCCGTGGCGAGTTCGCCGTCGGGGTGGACCGCCCGCTGGTAGGCCATCGGGGCGACGGCGACGGGCATGGCACTGGGTTCGCCCAGGAGCGGCCGGACCGTGCTGGTGACGGAGACGCCGGACAGCACCCGCGGGACGAGATGGAGCCGGTCGAACGCGGCCCGGTTGGCGCGGAGGGTGACTTCCGTGCCCGCCGCGCCGTTGATGAACCGCTCCACGCCGGCGGGCAGGAGGCCTGCCGCCAGTGCCTCCGCATCCGCGGGCGTGAGGATGTCCGCGAGGGTCGGAGCCGTCATCGGGCGCTCTGCCCGGCGGACCGGTGATCGGCCTGCACGGCCTGCGCCGCCTGGACCGCCTGCACCGCCTCGTAGAGGGCGCGGACATTGCCTCCGCCGAAGGAGTCGGCGCCAATGCGCTCGATGATCTCGAAGAAGAGGGTCCGCCGGGGGTGAACGGTCCGGGTGAAGATCTGGAACAGCTGACCGGCGTGGTCCTCATCGGCGAGGATGCCCGCGTCGCTCAGGTCGGCGAGGGAGTGGTGGTCCAGGTCGAGTCGGTCCGCCAGCCGCTCGTAATAGGTGTCGGGAGTGCTGAGGAAGACCGTGCCGAGCTTGTCGAGCACGGCGACCGAACGGACGATGTCCTCGGTCGAGAAGGCCAGGTGGTGCACGCCCCCGCTGCCGTGCCGCTCCAGGAAGTCGCCGATGTGGCCGGCGTCGTGGTCGGAGCTGGGCGCCAGGACGGTGAAGGTGAGGTCGCCCGCGGGACTGCGCACGGCCTTGGAGTCCATCGCCTCGGTGCCCTGGACCATCAGCTCCTCGTAGACGCTCACGTAGCCGAAGGCCCGCTCGTAGTAGCCGGTGCTTTCGGCGAGGCCGCCCGTGGGGACGCTGACCGCCACGTGGTCCAGCGTGGTGAGCCCCGGCGTCTCGGCCGGAACGGGGACCGGATCGCTCACGAGGACGAACCCGGGGAGAGGCAGGAAGGTGTCGTCTTCCTGGCCTCCCGTGACCGGCCGTTGGACGAGGGTGTGGCGCACGTCGTCGAAGCCTGCCGCGAGCACGGCGGTGGTCCAGCCGTCCTGCTCGCGCGGCCCGTCGAGCGCCACGGCGGTGCGGGCGACGGCCTCGTCGAACGCGGACCTGACGTCCGGTGCGGTCAGGGCGATGTCGGCGATGCCGTCGCCGTGGCGCGCCACGTAACCGGCGGCGGGGTGGCTCTCGTTCAGGGCCTCGGTCACCACCAGGACCATGCCGCCCTGTCGCAGGGCCAGGGAACGCGAGACGCCCGGGGTTCCGCCGGTCGCATAGATCTGGAAGCCGTAACCGTCGACGAAGGCCTCGGCCGCCGCGGCGGCGTCCGCGACGCACATCTCGACGTGGCTCAGGGTCAGGGTGTGCGTGCTCGGGTGTTCGGCCGTGTCGGCCATGTCTGCCGTTCCTTTCGTGCTGCGTACGCCGCGCGGGACGCCGTGTACGCCGTGCTGGGTGTGAAGTGCCGGACGGCGAGGTGCCGGGCGGCGAGGTGCGAAGTGCTTCGTACGGGTGCGGGGGGGGGCGGTCCGGGGCGGCCGCTTCAGTGGGTCAGGCTCCGGCGTCGGCCCCGGCCATGGCGTCGGCCAGGCTCTTCGGGCGCATGTCCGTCCAGTGCTTTTCGACGTGGTCGAGGCACTCCTGACGGCTGGAGGCCGGCAGCGCGACGGTCCAACCGGCGGGAACTTCGGCGAAGACCGGCCACAGGGAGTGCTGGCCCTCGCCGTTGACGAGGACGAGGTACTGGGCGTCGGCGTTCTCGAAGGGGTTGCTCATCGTTGTCCGTTCCTTGTTCCGGGTTTCCGGGTTTCCGGGTGGTGAGTTGCGGTCGGGGTCAGAGGGTGAGGTCGGGGAGGGGCCGTCCCAGGCGCTGGGCCAGCGCGTGGCCGATCTCGGTGAGGGGACGGGGCCTGGTCATGTCGTGGTGCCCGCAGGCGACGCCGTACGTCTCCAGTCGTCCGGTGACATGCGGGGCCCACACCTCGGGCGTGGGTGCGCCGTCGGGCCGTTCGAGTTCGGCGGTGAAGAGCAGCATGTCGCCGTCGTAGCGCCCGGGGACGTGTTCCCTCATCAGACGCGCGTTGTTGGCGGCCACCTCCGGGAGCGCACGCAGAGTGTGGGCCGGGAGGTCGCCGAGCGGTCCGCCACCACGGCGCATGATCTCGCGGACGGTGTCAGCGGTCCGGGCCCGGCCGGCGGCCGGCTCGGGGACCTCGTGGCCGAGGAAGCGGGCCAGTCGTGTCAGGACCTCCGCCTCGTCCGTCGGCGACTCGGGCCGGTCCCCCGTCCGGGCCGCGGCGGCGCCGGACGGGAAGGAGTCGAGCAGGGTCAGTGACGCCACGCTCTCGCCGCGTTCGCGCAGCCGCACTGCCATCTCGTGGACGACGAGACCGCCGAAGGACCAGCCCAGCAGGTGGTAGGGCCCGGTGGGGCGCACCTCGCGCAGGCGGGCGAGGTAGTCCTCGGCCATCTCGCCGATGGAGCCGGGCAGCCGCTCCTCGCGGGCAAGCCCCCTGGCCTGCAGGCCGTAGACGGGCTGGTCCCTGCCGAGCCACCGGATCAGACCCGAGTACGGCCAGCTCAGTCCGGCCCAGGGGTGCACACAGAACAGCGGCGGGCGGCTGCCGGCCCGGTGCAGTGGCAGCAGCACCTCCAGCGCACCCTGCGCCTGCTCCGTCCGCTCCGGGGCGTCCGGTTCCGGCGCCCGGTCCCGGCCGGTCCGCAGACGTACCGCGAGCGCTTCGGGGGTCGGGGCGTCGAACAGCGCGCGGACTCCCAGGTCCGTGCCGAGGGCGGCGCGGACGCGGCCCATGAGTCGCACGGCGAGCAACGAGTGGCCCCCCAGGTCGAAGAAGCTGTCCTGCGGACCCGCCCGGTGCACACCGAGGACCTCGGCGAACAGCGAGCAGAGCAGCTCCTCCTCGGCGTTCCGGGGCGGGCGCCCGTCCTGGGAGGCGGTGAACCGGTGGGCCGGCAGCGCCTTGGCGTCCAGCTTCCCGTTCGCGGTGAGCGGCAGGGACTCCAGGGACACGACAGCCGTGGGCACCATGAACTCGGGCAGGCTGTCACCGGCATGGCGGCGGACACCGTCGGTGTCGACCGATGCGGCCGGCACTCCAGGAGCGGGCACCGTGTACGCGATCAGCCTCGCCTCGCCCCGCTCGTCCGCCCGCAGCACGACAGCAGCCTCTGCGACGTCCCGGTGGGCCCGCAGGACCGCCTCGATCTCGCCGGGCTCGACCCGGGCGCCCCGCACCTTGAGCTGCTGGTCGGCCCGGCCGAGGTAGACGAGTGAGCCGTCCGGCCCCCGTCGCACGAGGTCGCCGGTGCGGTACATCCGGCCGCCGTCCGGATCGAACGGGTCGGCGACGAAACGTTCCGCGGTGAGGCCGGGCCTCCCGTGGTAGCCGCGTGCCAACTGGACGCCGGCCAGGTGCAGTTCGCCGGTGACGCCGGGCGGCACGGGACGCAGGGCGGTGTCCAGTACGTACAGCCGGGTGTTCCAGACCGGGCGCCCGATCGGGACCGGCCCGGTGGCGCCCCTCTCGTGTTCCCAGTGCGTGACGTCCACTGCCGCTTCGGTCGGTCCGTACAGGTTGTGCAGCCGGGCCTTCGGCAGTACGGCGTGGACCCGGTAGGCGAGGTCCGCGGGGAGCGCCTCACCGCTGCACAGCATCCGGCGCAGTCCGGTGCACCGCCCGGTGACGGGTTCATCGAGGAAGGCCCGCAGCATCGACGGTACGAAGTGCACGGTGCTCACGCCTTGCGTGCGGATCAGTTCGGCGAGGGCGGCGGGGTCGCGGTGGGCGCCGGGCGGGGCGATGACGGTCGTCGCCCCGGCGATCAGTGGCCAGAACAGTTCCCACACCGACACGTCGAAGCCGGCCGGAGTCTTGTGGAGCACCCGCTCGCCGGGGGTGAGCCCGTACTGGTGCTGCATCCACAGCAGGCGGTTGACGACGGCCTCGTGGGAGACGGTGACGCCCTTGGGCCGCCCGGTCGAGCCGGAGGTGTGGATGACGTAGGCGGGGTTGCGCGGGTCGGGGCCCGGTCCCCGGAGCGGCGGGCGGTCCCCGGCCCGCTCGTCCCCGTCCACGACGAGGAACGGCAGGTCCGCGGGCAGCGGGGCCCCGGCGACCGTCTCCCGGGTGACGAGTGTGCACACCGGCGCGGTGTCCTCCAGCAGCAGGGCGACGCGCTCGGCCGGCAGGCCGGGCTCGACGGGCACGTAGGCGGCGCCCGTCTCGACGACCGCCAGCACGGCGACGACGAGTTCGGCCGACCGGGGCACGGCGACCGCGACCCGGCTCTCCGGGCCGGCGCCGAGTGCCCGCAGCCGCGAGGCCAGGGCCAGGACCCGGGCCGAGAGTTCGCCGTACGTGGTCGGCCGCCCCGCATCGAGGAGAGCCACCGCGTCCGGCGTGCGGGCCGCCTGGGCCGCGAAGAGGCCGGGCAGCGTGGTACGCGGCACGTCCACAGCCGTGTCGTTCCCGTCCGCCGTGGCCGGATCAGTGCCCTCTTCGGCGCCGAGCGCCGCGAGCGCGCCGAGCCTCGCGAGCGGCCGCGTGGCCATCTCGTGCAGCAGCACGGCCAGCCTGTCGGCCGCCCCGGTGACCGTCCCGGGCCCGAAGGCGGCCGGCTGGTGGCCGAGCCGCAGGGTGAGGCCGTCGCCCTCGTGCACGATGAGACTCAGCGGGTAGTGGGTCGCGTCCCTGCCCTTTACGCCGGTCGGCCTGAGCGTGCCGCTGTCGGTCTGTGCGAACGACGCACGGTCGACGGGGTAGTTCTCGAACACGATCAGGGTGTCGAAGAGCGTGGAGTGGCCGGAGAGCCTGGTGATCTCGCTCAGCCCGAGGTGCTGGTGGGTGATCAGGGACGCCTGCGCCGACTGGAGCCGGGACAGTGTGTCCAGGACGGTCGCCGCCGGATCGAGGGCGACGCGTACCGGCAGCGTGTTGATGAACAGCCCCACCATCGATTCGATGCCGGCGACCTCCGGTGGCCGGCCGGCCACGGTCGCACCGAAAACGACGTCGTCGCGCCCGGTGAGGCGGCCGAGCAGCAGGGCCCACGCCCCCTGGACGAGGGTGTTGACCGTCAGTCCGCGTTCGCGGGCGAGGCGGCGCAGTGCGGCGACGGTCGCGGCCGGGAGTTCCCGCGTGACGTGGCCCGGTTCGGCGGTCGCCGCCGCGGGCGCTTCCGGGGCGATCAGGGTCGGTCCCGGCAGCCCGGCCAGTTCGGCCGCCCACGCTTCCCGTGCCGACTCCCGGTCCTGGGTGGCCAGGAAGGTGAGGTAGTTCCGGTAGGGCGTCACCCGGGGCAGCCGGGCCGCGGAGCCGCCGGCCGCGGAGAGGCCGAGCACTTCGCGGAGCAGTACGGGCATGGACCAGCCGTCGAGCAGGATGTGGTGCGGGGTGAATACGAGTCCGTGCCGCTCCTCGTCGAGCCTCACCAGCGCCAGGCGCAGCAGTGGGGAGTGTGCCAGGTCGAACCGGCGGGTCCGCTCTTCGGCGGCGATGCGGTCCAGTGCGGCCGTTCGCTCCGCCGGGTCGATGGCCGACAGGTCGGCGGTGCGCCAGGGCAGGGCGGGGCCTTGGGTGACGATCTGGACCGGCTCGTCGGTGAGGTCGTGGACGAAGGCGGTACGCAGGTTGGCGTGCCGGTGCAGCACCGCCGTCCAGGCGTTCCGCATGGTCTCCGCGTCCAGCGGGCCCGTGAGTTCCAGGACGAGTTGTGCGGTGTAGACGTCGGTGGCCCCGGTGTCGTAGAGCGCATGGAAGAGGAGCCCTTCCTGAAGCGGGGAGAGCGGGAGGACGTCCTCCAGGCCGGGGTAGGCCTGTTCCAGGCGTTCGACGTCGCTCTGGGAGAGGGTGACGAGGGGGAAGTCGGAGGGCGTGTGCCCGCCCGTCCCCTCCGGGGCGCAGGCCAGGCTCTCCAGGGCCTGCTGCCAGAGGCGGGCCAGTTCGCGTATCGCGTCCTGGTCGAGCAGGCCGGTGGCGAAGGAGAACGTCGCGGTCAGGACGGGCCCGTCGGGGCCGTCCACGGCGACGGCGTTGATGTCCAGCGCATGCGGCAACGGGGTGTCGGGGGACGGGCCGCCGAGACCGGGGTGGTTCTCCAGGGACCACACGCCGGAGTCGGCGGCGGTTCCCTCAGAGGTCCGGCCGAGGTAGTTGAAGCCGATCTGCGGGCGGGCGGCCTGCCCGAAGAGCGGAGCGGTCTGCGGATTGAGATGACGCAACAGCCCGTAACCGGAACCGTTGCCCGGCACCGCCCGCAACTGCTCCTTCACCCGCTTCACCGCGTCCGCCGGATCGTCACCCTCCACGCTCAGCCGTACCGGATGGACCTGGGTGAACCAGCCCACCGTCCGCGACAGATCGATATCGGTCCGGTCGGTGTCCCGGCCGTGACTCTCCAGGTCCACCAGCACACCGCCCCCGGCCACCACGCCCCTGGCCGCACGCCACTGCGCCACCGCCAGGGCGAGAGCACCCAGCAGCACATCATTCACACCACCGTGGAACCCGGCCGGAACAGCAGTCAGCAACGCACCCGTCACCGCCGCCGGCAACGACACCGTCACCCCCTCCGACGTGCCCACCGTGTCCCGCACCGGATCCAGCACCCGCGAACCGAGCGGCGGCTCATTGCCCGCCGACAGCTCCGTCCAGTACGGCAACTCCTCCAGCAGGGACGGGTCCTGAGCATGTTCGGCGAGCAGTCCCGCCCAGCGCCGCAACGACGTACTCACCGGATCCAGCCGCACGGGCTCACCCGCCGCCACCGACTCCCACGCCTGCCGCAGGTCCGGCAACAGCACCCGCCACGACACCCCGTCCACCACCAAGTGATGCACCACCACCAGCAATTGACCGGAAGCGCCGGGACCCGCGTCGAACCACACCACCTGCACCATGACACCCGCACCGGGGTCCAGTCGGCCCACCGCCGCAGCCGCCTCCACCGCCACCACAGCACTGGCAGCGTCAACCCGGCGCACACACCCGGACGCGTCCACCGCACCACGCCCGGCGACGCTCAGATTCCACTCCCCGTCCAACCGGGACCGCAACGCATCATGATGATCAAGCAACGCCTGCACCGCCCCCGTCAGCCGCTCCACCCCCAGCCCCGCAGGGACCCGCACCAGCACCGACTGCTGAAAACCGTCCACCGTGCCACGCCACTCACGCAGCCACCGCATCACCGGAGTCAACACAACCCCGCCCGTACCCACGTCGTCCGTCCCCGGCTCCGGCGTCTCGTCCGCGCGTCGGCAGACCGCGGCCAGTGCCGCGACCGTCTGCTGTTCGAACACGTCACGAGGCGTCAGTACCAGCCCGGCCCGCCGGGCCCGGCTCACCAACTGGATCGACATGATGCTGTCCCCACCCAGCGCGAAGAACCCGTCCTCCACACCGACCCGGTCGAGACCCAGAACGTCCGCGAACAGGGCGCACAGGGCCTGCTCCACAGGGGTACGCGGCTCACGGCCGCCGCCCACCGCGGAACCGAAGTCGGGTGCGGGCAGGGCCGCGCGGTCGACCTTGCCGTTGGACGTCACCGGGAGGGTCCCGAGCGTCATGATCTCGGAGGGGACCATGTAGTCGGGCAGCCGTTTCGCCACCAGGTCGCGGAGCAGTTCCGGGTCGCACACGCGGCCCGGTTCGAGAACGACGTACCCGACGAGGTGCTTGCCGCCCGACGGCGCCTCGTGGACCAGGACCACGGCGTCGACGACGCCCTCCTGCTCGCCGAGCACGCCCTCGATCTCGCCCGGTTCTATCCGGAAGCCCCGGATCTTGACCTGGTCGTCCGCCCGGCCCAGGAACTCCAGCACCCCTTCCCGCGTCCAGCGGACCAGGTCGCCGGTCCGGTACATCCGGGCGCCGACCGGGCCGAACGGGTCGGCGACGAAGCGTTCGGCGGTGAGCCCCGGCCGGTGGACGTAGCCACGGGCGAGGGCGTCGCCCGCGAGGTGGAGCTCGCCCACCACGCCCGGCGGGACCGGCCGCAGGACGTGGTCCAGCACGTAGGCGCGCATGCCGTCGCGGGCGCGGCCGATCGGTACGGACGTCGGCACGCCGGCGGGGTCGCGCAGGGTGTGATGGGTGGCGAAGAGGGTGATCTCGGTGGGGCCGTAGATGTCACTGACCGCCGTGTCCGGGCAGGCTTCCAGTACTCGCCGTACCGAAGCCGACGTCACCACGTCCCCGCCGGTCAGTACCTCCCGTACGCCCTCCAGGCAGCCGGGGTCCTCCTCCGCGACCACCCGGAACAGGCCTGCGGTCAGCAGCAGGGACGTCACGCCGTGCGTGCGGACCGTGCGGGCCAGCGTCGGGACGTCCAGCTCGCCGGGGGGCGCGACCACGACCTGTCCGCCGTTCAGCAGCGGCATCCACAGCTCGTAGGTGGACGGGTCGAAGCCGTAGGGCGAGTGCAGCAGCACCCGGTGCGGGGAGCCGCCGTCGTTCCAGCGGCGGTCGGTGGCCAGACTCACCACACCGCGGTGGGTGATCTCCACGCCCTTGGGCTCACCGGTGGAGCCGGACGTGAACATCACATAGGCGGCACTGTCCGGCAGCACCCGGGCGTACGGAACACCGTCCGGACCCTCGTACGGCAGATCGCCGACCACCAGAACGCTTCCGACACCGGGCAGTTCTCCGGCCGTGGCCTCGTGGGTGACATCGGTGAGCACCACCGACGCCCCTGCCTGCCGCACCATCACAGCGAGCCGGGCCGACGGGAGACGGGCATCCAACGGTACGTACACACCACCGGCCTTCAACACCGCCAACACCGCCACCACCACCTGCGGCGACCGCTCCATCAACAACGCCACCCGCGTCTCCGGCCTCACACCCGAACCCACCAGCCACCCCGCCAGCCGGTCCGCCCGCACCTCCAACTCCCGGTACGACCACACCCCACCGTCCCAACGCACCGCCACCGCATCCGGCACACACGCCACCCGCGCCGCGAACATCTGGGCGATGCCCGCCTCCTCCTTCACGGTGTCGGCGGCGGTCTCGTTCCAGTCGGTCAGCATCCGTCGCCGTTCTCCGGGAGCGAGGGTGTCGATGGAGGCGAGGTGACGGTTGGGGTCCGCCACGAACTGCTGCAGGAGCGCGACGAGAAGATCCGCGAGCGAGCCCGCCGCGTCCCTCGTGAACAGGTGCGGCAGGTAGTGCAGCCGCAGCCACATGTCGTCGTCCCGTTGCCCGGCGGCCAGCGTCAGCGGGTAGTGGGTGGCGTCGTGGATCAGCGTCTCGGTGACCGTCAGGCCGGTGGCCGCGACGCGGCCCCGCTCGACGGGGTAGTTCTCGAAGACCACGAGCGTGTCGAAAAGCCGCTGCTGTCCGGACAGCCGGTTGATGTCGCTCAGCCCGAGGTGCTGATGGGGCATCAGGTCGGACTGCGCCCGCTGTACCCGCTGCAACAGGTCGAGCAGTGGCTCGCCGGGGTCGAGCGCGACCCGGACCGGAACGGTGTTGATGAAGAGGCCGGCCATGGACTCGATGCCGGGTATCTCCGGCGGGCGTCCGGACACGGTCGTGCCGAAGACCACGTCGTCGCGCCCGGTCCGCCCCGCGAGCAGCAGGGCCCAGGCCGTCTGGACGAGGGTGTTGACGGTGAGCCCGTGGTCGCGGCCGAGCCGGCGCAGGGCGTCGGCGGTCTCCCGGGGGAGCTCGGCCTCGATCCGGACCGGCGGGAGCGCGGTGTCGGCGGGGGCGGCCCCGGCGAGCAGCGTCGGTTCCCCGAGTCCGGCCAGTGCGGCCGTCCAGGCGGTGCGGGCAGCGTCCTTGTCCTGCGCGTTCAGCCAGGTCAGGTACTGCTTGTAGGGGGTGACGCGGGGCAGCGTCACGTCCTCGCCGTCGGCCGCGTACAGGGCGAACAGTTCACGGGCCAGCACGGGTACGGACCAGCCGTCGAAGAGGATGTGGTGGTTGGTCAGGACGAGGCGGTGTTCGGTGTCGGACAGCCGGACCAGGACGACCCGGATCAGCGGGGCCTCGGACAGGTCGAGCCGGCGGCCGTGTTCCTCGGCAGCGACGGCGTCGGCCCCGGCAGCGCGTTCGTGGGCGGGGGCCGAGGCCAGGTCGACGGTACGCCAGGGCAGGCGCGGGTCGCGGACGACGATCTGCAAGGGGCGTGCGGCGACGCCGTGGACGAACGCGGCACGCAGGTTGGGGTGCCGGCGCAGGAGTTGGTTCCAGGCGCGGCGCAGCAGCGCCTCGTCCAGGGCTCCTTCCAGGCCGATGCTGAGCTGGGCGGTGTAGACGTCGGGGCGCTCCTGGTCGTACACCGCGTGGAAGAACATCCCTTCCTGGAGCGGGGAGAGCGGGAGGACGTCCTCCAGGCCCGGGTGGGACGACTCCAGTCGTTCGACGTCGTCCTGGGAGAGGGTGGCGAGCGGGAAGTCGGAGGGGGTGTGGCCGCCCGATCCGGGCGGGGCGGCGGCCAGGGTCTCCAGCGCACGTTGCCACAGGCCGGCCAGTTCGCCCACCTCCTCCTCACCGAGCAGTCCGGCGGCGTAGGAGAAGGTCGCGGTCAGGACGGGGCCGTCCGGACCGTCCACGGCGATGGCGTTGATCTCCAGCGGGTGCGCCACCGGGGTGCGGGGTCCGGCCGGCCCGGGGCGGCCGACCGGGACCCAGTGCGCGGGGCCCGGTGCCGTGGAGCCCATGCGGCCCAGGTAGTTGAACCCGATCTGCGGCCGGACGGTGAGGGCCGCCGCGGTCGGATCGGTCGGATCGGCCGGGTTGTCCGACGCGGTCGCCGCGGTCGGATCCGTCGGATCGGTCGGGGTGATACGGGAGGTGAGGTAGCGGAGGAGCCCGTAGCCGGAGCCGTTGCCGGGCACTGCCCGCAACTGCTCCTTCACCCGCTTCACCGCGTCCGCCGGATCGTCACCCTCCACACTCAGCCGCACCGGATGCACCTGCGTGAACCAGCCCACCGTCCGCGACAGATCCACATCGGCCCGATCGGTGTCCCGGCCGTGACCCTCCAGATCCACCAGCACACCCCCCTCGGCCACCACACCCCTGGCAGTGCGCCACTGCGCCACCGCCAGGGCAAAAGCACCCAGCAGCACGTCGTTCACACCACCGTGGAACCCGGCGGGAACGGTGGACAGGACCGCAGAGGTGTGCGCCGGCGACAGACCCACCACGAGTCTCCGCACGGTGTCGGTCGTGTCTTCGCGCGGGTCAAGATCGCGGGATCCGAGCGGCGGCTCATTCCCCCCCGACAGCTCCGTCCAGTACGGCAACTCCTCCAGCAGGGACGGGTCCTGAGCATGTTCGGCGAGCAGTCCCGCCCAGCGCCGCAGCGACGTACCCACCGGATCCAGCCGCACCGGCACACCCGCCGCCACCGACTCCCACGCCAGCCGCAGATCCGGCAACAGCACCCGCCACGACACCCCGTCCACCACCAAGTGATGCACCACCACCAGCAATTGACCCGACTCACCAGGACCCGCGTCGAACCACACCACCTGCACCATCACACCCGCACCCGGATCCAACCTCCCCACCGCCGCAGCCGCCTCCACCGCCACAGCAGCCCCGGCATCCACCCGACGCACACACCCGGACGCGTCCACCGCACCACGCCCGGCGACGCTCAGATTCCACTCCCCGTCCAACCGGGACCGCAACGCATCATGATGATCAAGCAACGCCTGCACCGCCCCGGTCAGCCGGTCTTCTCCCAGCCCCGCAGGGACCCGTACCAGCACCGACTGCTGAAAACCGTCCACCGTGCCACGCCACTCACGCAGCCACCGCATCACCGGAGTCAACACAACCCCGCCCGTACCCACGTCACATACCTGGGGCACGTGCTGTCCGCCCGAGTCGCCGCACAGCTCCGCCAGCCTCGCCACGGTCTGCTGCTCGAACACGTCGCGCGGGGTGAACACCAGCCCGGCCCGCCGGGCCCGGCTCACCAACTGGATCGACATGATGCTGTCCCCGCCCAGCGCGAAGAACCCGTCCTCCACACCGACCCGGTCGAGACCGAGCAGTTCGGCGACGGTCGCACACAGGAACTTCTCGTGCTCCGTGCGCGGCTCGCGCCCCGGAGCACCGTCGGCCCCGACGGGTCCTGGCAGCGGCAGGGCTGCCCGGTCGACCTTCCCGTTGCTGGTCAGCGGCAGTTCGTCCAGGACGAGCAGGGTGTGGGGTACCGCGTACTCGGGGAGCTGTGCGGCGGCGAGCGTGCGGATGCGGTCGGTGTCCAGGGCACGGCCCGGCTCGGGCACCAGGTATCCGGCCAACTGCTTGGCGCCGGAGGGTGCCCGGTGGAGCAGGGCGACGGAGTCCGCCACCCCTTCCTGGGCGTCCAGGAAGGCTTCGATCTCGCCCAGTTCGATCCGGAAGCCCCGGATCTTGACCTGGTCGTCCGCCCGGCCCAGGAACTCCAGCACCCCTTCCCGCGTCCAGCGGACCAGGTCGCCGCTGCGGTACATCCGCTCCCCCGCGGGGCCGAACGGATCGGCGACGAATTGCGTCGCGGTGATTCCCGGGTGGTCGAGGTACCCGCGGGCCAGCGCGTCACCGGCGATGTACAGCTCGCCGGGCGTGCCGGGCGGGACAGGCCGTAGCCGGCCGTCGAGCACGTAGACCCGCATGCGGTCGCGGGCCCGGCCGATGGGCATGGTGGCCGGGACCCGTTCCGCGTCGTGGACGGTGTGCCGGGTCGTGAAGACGGTGCTCTCGGTGGGGCCGTACACATCGGTGACGGCGGTCCCGGGGCAGTGTTCCAGCAGTCGGCGCACGGCGGCGGCCGGAACGACGTCTCCGCCGGTCAGCACCTCCCGGGTGCCTGCCAGGCAGCCGGGGTCCTCCTCCGCGACCACCCGGAACAGGCCTGCGGTCATGAGTACGGACGTCACGCCGTGCGTGCGGACAGTCCGTGCCAGCGTCGGGACGTCCAGCTCCCCGGGGGGCGCGACCACGAGCTGCCCGCCTTCCAGGAGCGGGGCCCAGATCTCGTACGTGGAGGAGTCGAAGCCGTACGGCGAGTGCACCAGGAAGCGGCACGTCGCCATTTCCCCGTCGAGGCAGCGGTCGGTCACCATGCTCAGCACACCGCGATGGGTGGTCTCCACACCCTTGGGCTCACCGGTGGAGCCGGACGTGAACATCACGTAGGCGGCACTGTCCGGCAGCACCCGGGCTTTCGGAGTGCGGACAGGTCCTTCGTACGGCAGGTCACCGACCACCAGGACGCTTCCGGCACCGGGCAGTTGTCGGGCCGAAGCCTCGTGGGTGGCATCGGCGAGCACCACCGACGCCCCTGCCTGCCGCATCATCACAGCGAGCCGGGCAGACGGCAGCCGGGCATCCAGCGGTACATACACACCACCGGCCTTCAGCACCGCCAGAACCGCCACCACCACCTGCGGCGACCGCTCCATCAACAACGCCACCCGCGTCTCGGACCCCACACCCGAACCCACACCCGAACCCGCCAGCCACCCCGCCAGCCGGTCCGCCCGCACCTCCAACTCCCGGTACGACCACACACCACCGTCCCAGCGCACCGCCACCGCATCCGGCGTACGCGCCACCCGCGCCGCGAACGCGGTGGGGAGGTCTGTGTCGATCGGGGGCAGGTCCGCGGGGTCGCCGTCCTCGTTCACGTCGGTGTTCCAGTCGACCAGGACGCGTTGCCGCTCGTCGGGTGTCATGAGGTCGAGGGCGCCGACGGCGATCCGCGGATCGTCGGCGAGCGTCTCGGCCAGCCGGACGAAGCGGTCGGCCAGTTCCTCCGCCTCCGGTGCGGTGAAGTGTCCGGGGGCGTACTCGATGCGGACCGTGAACCCTCCGTCCCGGGGGGCGGCCAGGAGCACGAGCGGGAAGTGGGTGGCCTCACGGGTCTCGGAGCGTTCCAGGACCAGTCCCGTGCCGGTCAGGGCGGTCGCCCGCGGGTCCACGGGGTAGTTCTCGAAGACCATGACCGCGTCGAAGAGCCGTGACAGCCCGCTGAGGCGGGTGACCTCGCTGAGGCCGAGGTGGTGGTGGGCCAACAGCCCGGCCTGTTCGTCCTGCAGCCCGTGCAGCATTGCCTCCACGGACTGGTCGGGGTCCAGCCGCGCCCGGACCGGAACGGTGTTGATGAACAGTCCGGCCATGGACTCGATCCCCGGGATCTCCGGCGGGCGGCCGGCGACCGTCGTGCCGAAGACGACGTCCGTGCGTCCGGTCAGTCCGCCGATCAGGAGCGCCCAGACGCCCTGCAGCACGGTGTTGAGGGTGAGGCCGCGGGATCTGGCCCAGGAGGCGAGCCGGGTGTCGAGTCCTTCGGGCAGCCGGGGGTGCACCCGGCCGGGCCGGTCCGCCTGGCCGGCCCGGTCCGCCGCCGGGGCCACCAGGGTGGGCTCCTCCAGCCCGGCCAGGGCACGGGTCCAGGCCGCACGGGTCTCCTGCGGGTCCTGGGCGGCGAGCCACTCCAGGTAGTGCGCGTACGGGGTGACCGGCGGCAGGGGTGCGTCGGTTCCGTCGGCGGCGTACAGGGCGAACAGATCGCGTGCCAGGACGGGCACCGACCAGCCGTCGAGCAGGAGGTGGTGGTGGGTCAGGATCAGCCGGTGCCGCTGCGGGCCGGTCCTGGCGAGGGCGGCGCGCAGCAGCGGCGGGCGGGCGGGGGTGAAGCCCACGGCATGCTCTTCGGCGGCGATGCGGTCCAGTGCGGCCGTTCGTTCCGCCGGGTCGAGGGCCGACAGGTCGGCGGTGCGCCAGGGCAGGGCCGGGTCCCTGGTGACGATCTGGACCGGCTCGTCGGTGAGGTCGTGGACGAAGGCGGCACGCAGGTTGGCGTGCCGGCGCAGCAGGGCCGCGCACGCGCGCCGCAGCCGGGGTTCGTCGAGGGGCCCTTCGAGGTCGAGACAGAGCTGCGGGGTGTAGAGGTCGCTCTCGCCGTCGTCGTAGAGCGCGTGGAAGAACAGTCCGTGCTGGAGCGGGGAGAGCGGGAGGATGTCTTCGAGGCCGGGGTAGGTCTGTTCCAGGCGTTCGACGTCGTCCTCGGAGAGGGTGACGAGGGGGAAGTCGGAGGGGGTGTGCCCGCCCGTTTCCTCCGGGGCGCGGGCCAGGTCCTGGAGGGCCTGCTGCCAGAGGCGGGCCAGTTCGCGTATCGCGTCCTGGTCGAGCAGCCCGGTGGCGTAGGAGAACGTCGCGGTCAGGACGGGCCCGTCGGGGCCGTCCACGGCGACGGCGTTGACGTCCAGGGCGTGCAGCAGTGGGGTGGCCGGGTCGGTGCCGGCGCCGAGACCTTGGGCGTCGTCGGCCACCGTCCAGTCGGCCGAGCCGGTGACCGTGGTGAGACGGCCGAGGTAGTTGAAGCCGATCTGCGGGCGGGCGGTCTGCCCGAAGAGCGGAGCGGTCTGCGGATTGAGATGACGCAACAACCCGTAACCGGAGCCATTGCCCGGCACCGCCCGCAACTGCTCCTTCACCCTCTTCACCGCGTCCGCCGGATCGTCACCCTCCACACTCAGCCGCACCGGATGCACCTGCGTGAACCAGCCCACCGTCCGCGACAAATCGACATCGGCCCGGTCGGAGTCCCGGCCATGACCCTCCAGATCCACCAGCACACCACCCTCGGCCACCACACCCCTGGCCACACGCCACTGCGCCACCGCCAGAGCAAAAGCACCCAGCAGCACGTCGTTCACACCGCCGTGGAACCCGGCCGGAACAGCGGTCAGCAACGCACCCGTCACCGCCGCCGGCAACGACACCGTCACCCCCTCCGACGTGCCCACCGTGTCCCGCACCGGATCCAGCACCCGCGAACCCAGCAACGGCTCACCACCCGCCAACAACTCCGTCCAGAACCCCAACTCCTCCAGCAGGGACGGGTCCTGGGCCCGCTCCCCCAACAACCCCGCCCAGCGCCGCAACGACGTACCCACCGGATCCAGCCGCACCGGCACACCCGCCGCCACCGACTCCCACGCCTGCCGCAGGTCCGGCAGCAGCACCCGCCAGGACACCCCGTCCACCACCAAGTGATGCACCACCACCAGCAATTGACCGGAAGCGCCGGGACCCGCGTCGAACCACACCACCTGCGCCATCACACCCGCACCGGGGTCCAACCGCCCCACCGCCGCAGCCGCCTCCACCGCCACCACAGCAGTGCCCGCATCGACCCGGCGCACCAGGCCGGACGCATCCACCGCACCACGGCCCGTGATCTGGAGGGCCCAGATGAGCCCGCCTGCCGAGCGGGTCAGCCGCAGCCGCAGTGCGTCGTGGTGGTCGAGCAGCGCCTGTACCGCCGCTGTGAGCCGGTCTTCTCCCAGTCCCGCCGGGACCCGGAGCAGCACCGACTGGTGGAAGGAGTCCACGGGGCCGCGCCGTTCACGCAGCCGGTGGACGATCGGGGTGAGTTCGACCGTGCCCGTCCCCTCGTCCCGGGCGCGGTCGGAGTCCCGTTGTCCGTCCACGGCACGGCAGGCCCCGGCGAGGGCGGCGACCGTCTGGTACTCGAAGACGTCGCGCGGCGTCAGTACCAGCCCGGCCCGCCGGGCCCGGCTCACCAGCTGGATCGACATGATGCTGTCCCCGCCCAGCGCGAAGAACCCGTCCTCCACACCGACCCGGTCGAGACCGAGGAGTTCGCCGAAGATCCCGCAGAGGGTCTCCTCGGCCGGCGTCCGCGGCGCCCGTCCGCCCGCGGCGGGTCCGAAGTCGGGGGCCGGCAGGGCTTTGCGGTCCGTCTTGCCGTGGGGGGTGACGGGCAGGGATTCGAGCACCGTGAACGCGGCGGGGACCAGGTACTCGGGAAGCCGTTCGGCTGCCTGGCGGCGCAGCCGCTCCGGGTCGAGGGTGTGGCCGGGCGCTGCCACCACGTAGCCGGCCAGGCGCTTGCCTCCGGCCGGGGCCTCGTGGGCCAGGACGACGGCGGCGGACACGCCGTCCAGCGTGCTGAGGGCGGCTTCGGCCTCGCCCGGTTCGACGCGCACCCCGCCGACCTTGACCTGGTCGTCGGTGCGGCCCGCGTAGTCGAGTGCCCCGTCCTCGGTCCAGCGGGCGAGGTCGCCGCTGCGGTACATGCGGGTGCCGGGCGGGCCGTACGGGTCGGCCACGAAGCTTTCCGCCGTCGCGGCCGGGCGCCCGTGGTAGCCCCGGGCAAGCTGGGCCCCGGCGATCCAGAGTTCGCCGGTCACGCCGGGGGGTACGGGGCGCAGGACGGCGTCGAGCACGTACAGCCGGGTGTTGCCGACGGGGCGCCCCAGCGGTGGTGCTCCTTCCCGGTCGCGGTCGCAGAGCCACCAGGTGACGTCCACGGTCGCCTCGGTCGGGCCGTACTGGTTGAACAGGGGCACCCCGGCCAGCACGTCGTGGAAGCGCCGGACCAGCTCGGCGGGCAGTGCCTCCCCGCCGGAGAACACGCGGCGCAGGCCGGTGCAGTGCGCGGCGGCCGGTTCGGCCAGGAACGCGCGGAGCACGGTCGGTACGAAGTGGACGGTCGTCACCTTCTCGGCCAGGACCAGTTCCACGAGACGGGCCGGGTCGCGGTGCGCCTCGGGGCCGGCGACGACGGTGGCGGCGCCGGAGAGCGCCGGCCAGAACAGTTCCCACACCGAGACGTCGAAGCCCGTGGACGCCTTGTGCAGCACCCGGTCGTCGGCCCGCAGCCCGTACTGCTCCTGCATGCCCCACAACCGGTTCAGGACGGCGCGGTGCGGTACGGCGACGCCCTTGGGGCGGCCGGTGGAACCGGAGGTGTGGATCACATAGGCGGTGCTGTCGGGGTGCGGTGCGCCGAACGGCCCCGGGATCCCGGCTGTGGCGCCGGCCGGGTCATCGGCCGGGTCCCCGGCCGTGGGAACCGTTACCACGGGCGCGGTCACGGTGGACGACAGCCGGGTGCGGGCGTCGTCCGTGGCCACCACGCAGAGCGGCTCGGTGTCCTGGAGGAGCAGCGCGACGCGTTCGGCGGGCAGGGCCGGATCGACCGGTACGTAGGCGGCACCTGCCCGCAGCACGGCGTACAGCGCCACGGCCAGTTCGGCCGAGCGCGGCAGGAACACCGCGACGCGGCTCTCCGGTCCGGCGCCGAGGGCGCGCAGCCGGTGCGCCAGCGCGGTGGCGCGGGCGTCGAGTCCGGCGTAGTCGAGCCGCTGGTCGCCGCAGACGACCGCCTCGGCGTGCGGGGTGCTCAGGGCCCGTTCGGTGAGCAGCTCGGGCAGTGTGGCGCGGGGTACGTCGACGGCGGTGTCGTTCCAGTCCGTGAGTACCTTGCGGGCCTCGTCCTCGGTCATGGTGGTGACGGAGGAGACGGTGCGGGCGGGGTCGTGCACGAAGGCCTCCAGCAGGCGGGTCCAGCAGTCGACGAGCCTGCGTACGGTCGTGCCGTCGAACAGGTCGGTGTGGTACTCGGCCCGGCCCTCGATGCCGTCCGGCGCCCCGTCGGGGGTGTGCCGTTCGGCCATGTTGAAGGAGAGGGCGAAGCGGGCGGTGGTGGCGCCGACCCGGATGACTTCGGCGTCGACGCCCGGCAGGTCCAGCGGGTCGCGGGACAGTTCCGGCTGGGCGCCGAGCATCACCTGGAACAGCGGGTTCCGTTGCAGGGAGCGGGTCACTCCCATGGCGTCGACCAGCCGCTCGAAGGGCAGGTCCTGGTGGCTGTAGGCGGCGAGACCGGTCTCCCGTACGCGGCGCAGGAGTTCGTGGAAGTCCGGGTCGCCGCTGGTGTCGGTGCGCAGGACGAGGGTGTTGACGAAGCAGCCGATCAGGCCGTCGAGCGACTCGTCGGTCCGGCCGGCCACGGCGGTGCCCAGCGGGATGTCGGTACCGGATCCGAGGCGGGTGAGCAGGGCGGCGAGCCCGGCCTGGAGGGTCATGAAGACGGTGGCCGCGTGCTCGCGGGCGAGTTCCGCGAGGCCGGCGTGGAGAGCGGCGGGCACCCGGAAGGTGAACGAGGCGCCGGGGGCGTCGCCTCCGGAGGCGTCGGCGGGACGGTCCGCCGGGAGGTCGATCCGGTCGGGCAGGCCGGTCAGTTGTCCGCGCCAGTGGGTGAGCAGCCGGGCCGCGTAACCGTCCTGGGCGGCGCCGCTCTCCTGGTCGTGCTCGCGCAGCAGGTCGTGCTGCCAGACGCTGTAGTCGGCGTACTGCACGGG
>NZ_JBSGZD010000133.1:0-19790 GCF_053610825.1 Streptomyces sp. NPDC054863
CCGCCGGATTCTTCCGGCGGGGCCCTCACTCGTATCCCACGGGGTGCGTCGGTCCTCGATGGGGTGTGTCCGTGCTCGACCTGAGGCATCAGTGCTCGATGCCCTCTTCGAGCTTCTGGCCGCGCAGCATGATCCACGCGGCGGCGGCCGTGGCGAACAGCACCAGCGCACCGGCCAGGGCCGCCGTCTGGAACCCCTCGGTGAAGGAGTCGCGGGCCGACTCCAGGAGGGCGAAGGCCTGCTCCTTGGGCAGTTCGGCCGCCGACTCGACGGCGCCGCCCAGCGAGTCGTGCGCCGCGGCGGCCACGTCGGCGGGGACTCCGGCCGGGACGGGGAAGCCCCGGTAGATGCCGGTGACGATGGAGCCGAGCAGGGCGATGCCGAGGGCCGCGCCGAGCTCGTAGGCCGTCTCGGAGACGGCGGAAGCGGCGCCCGCCTGCTCCTTGGGGACGCTGGAGAGGATGACGTCGGCGGTGACCGTGAAGGCGAGTCCCGCGCCGAGTCCGCCGAGGAACAGCGCGCAGCCGAGCGCGACCTCCCCCGTGTCGGAGGTCATCAGCGTGCACGCGGCCAGCGAGAGGCCCACGGCGGTCAGTCCGCCCGACACCGCGAGCCGTACCGAGGTGCGGCGGGCCAGGAATCCGGCCGAGAGACCCGCGCCCACCGCGCCGACGGCAGCCGGGAGTTCGATGAGACCGGCTTCCAACGGGGAGCGTTCCTGGACCAGTTGGAGGAACTGGGAGAGGAAGAAGACCAGTCCGGAGAGGCCGAGGATGGTCAGCAGGTCGGCGAGCACCGCGCCGGAGAAGCCCTTGTGCTGGAAGAGCCGCATGTCGAGCAGCGGGGACGGCAGGCTGCGCTGGCGTCGTACGAACCAGTACAGCGCGCCCACGCCGACGACCGCCGACGCGGCGATGTCCCAGCGGAAGCCGTGCACCGCCGCTTCCTTGATCGCGTACACGACGGCGACCATGCCGACGAGCGAGAGCAGCACACTCAGCATGTCCCACGGGCCCGGCGACGGGTCCTTGGACTCGGGCAGCAGCTTGATGCCGACGACGACGAGTACGGCCATCACGGGGAGGTTGATGAGGAAGACCGACCCCCACCAGAAGTTCTCCAGCAGGAATCCGCCGACGACCGGGCCGACGGCCGCACCCGCGGAGGCGGCGGCGCCCCAGATGCCGACGGCGAGGCTGCGCTCCTTGGGGTCGTGGAAGATGTTGCGGATCAGCGCGAGCGTGGACGGCATGAGCGTCGCACCGGCGACACCGAGCAGTGCGCGGGCGACGATCATCATCTCGGGGCTGGTGGCGTACGCGTTGAGCACCGACACCGCACCGAACGCGACGGCGCCCGTGAGCAGCAGCTTCTTGCGGCCGATGCGGTCACCGAGGCTGCCCATCGAGACCAGCAGGCCCGCGATGATGAACGAGTAGACGTCGCCGATCCACAGGAGCTGGGTGCCGGACGGCTTGAGGTCCTCACTCAGGAACGGCGTCGCGAGGCCGAGCACGGTGGCATCGACGGCCACCAGGAGCACGGCGAACACGAGTACGGCGAGCGCGAGCCAGCGGCCCGGCCTGGCTATGCCTCCTGGGTCGGACCCGGCGGCCGGGTGCTGATGGTCGGTGCTTGTCATTTCTCCACGCTCCGTCGTGCGCCGCCGAGCAGCAACTCGACGATCATGTGCTGGAAGTCCTTCGCGGCGCTCCGCCCGTCCTGGACGGACCAGGCGGCGGACGAGACGAGCCCGTACAGGGCGTCGGTCAGCCAGGCCGGGCTGAGGTCGATGCGGAACTCGCCGCTCTCCTGACCGCGCCGGAACAGGGCACCCAGTCGGGCGTCGACGCGGTCCCAGCCGGGGTTCTGGCCCGCCTCGAAGAGCTGGTTCTCGGTGATGAGGAAGGCGAACAGGCCGGCGACCGGCTCGACCTCGGCGACGAGACGGCGGACGGCGTCCGCGGCCGGCCCCTCGTCGAGGTCGGCGGCGTCGAGTGCGGCGTCCAGCTCGCTCAGCCCGAACTCTTCGAGCGCCTTGATGAGGGCGTCGCGGCCGGCGAAGTGCCGGTGCAAGGTGGCCCGTCCGATGCCCGCGGCCCTGGCGACCTCGTCCATGGTCGAGGTCGCCTTGCGGGTGAGAAGGGCGGCTGCGGTACGCAGGACACGCTCGCGGTCGACTGTCATGAGACGAGCATAGCCCGCGTGAGACATTGACGTCTCAGCGCGGGCCATGGGGTGGAGCAGGGGGCGGCGGCGTCAGCCGCCCACGGGGGCTCGGGGGCAGGCAGTTGGGGGCGCGGGGAACTGCGCGATCAGCCACGACGCACCCGCACGGCGACCACCGGCCCTCGCCCCCGCCCCCCCCGGACGGGCTACCTCCTGGCCGTCGCCCACGCATGCTGCGCAGCCAAGTCAGCCTTCAGCTCCGCGAGTTGGACCGCGACGGCCGAAGGAGCCGTGCCGCCCCGCCCGTTGCGGGAGGCCAGTGCACCGGGGACGTTCAGCACCGTCCGCACCTCCGGCGTCAAGTGCTCGGAGATCTTGGCGAACTGAGCATCCGTCAGCTCACCCAGCTCGATCCCCTCCGCCTCGCACACCTTCACGCACTCCCCCGCGACCTCGTGCGCCACGCGGAACGGCACGCCCTGCTTGACCAGCCACTCCGCGATGTCCGTGGCGAGCGAGAAGCCCGCAGGGGCCAGCTCCTCCATCCGCTCCCGGTGGACCGTGAGGGTCGCCATCATTCCGGTGAAGGCGGGGAGGAGGACTTCGAGGGTGTCGCAGGAGTCGAAGACCGGCTCCTTGTCCTCCTGGAGGTCCCGGTTGTAGGCGAGGGGAAGCGCCTTCAGGGTGGCCAGCAGGCCCGTCAGGTTGCCGATCAGACGGCCCGACTTGCCGCGCGCCAGCTCCGCGATGTCCGGGTTCTTCTTCTGCGGCATGATCGACGAGCCGGTGGAGAAGGCGTCGTGGAGGGTGACGAAGGAGAACTCCTTCGTGTTCCAGATGATGATCTCCTCGGCGATCCGGGAGAGGTTCACGCCGATCATCGCGGTGATGAACGCGAACTCGGCGACGAAGTCCCGGGACGCCGTGCCGTCGATCGAGTTGCCGACCGAGCCGTTCTCGAAGCCGAGGTCGGCGGCGACCGCCTCCGGGTCGAGGCCGAGCGAGGAACCCGCCAGCGCCCCCGATCCGTAGGGCGACACGGCGGTCCGCTCGTCCCACTGCCGCAGCCGCTCCGCGTCCCGGGACAGCGGCTGTACGTGGGCGAGGACGTGGTGCGCGAAGAGGACGGGCTGCGCGTGCTGGAGGTGGGTGCGGCCCGGCATCGCGACGTCCGGGTGCGCCTCGGCGAGGCCGATCAGCGCTTCCTGGAGTTCGGCGATCAGGCCGCCGATGATCCGGGCGTGGTCCCGGAGGTACATCCGGAAGAGGGTCGCCACCTGGTCGTTGCGGGAGCGCCCGGCGCGCAGCTTGCCGCCGAGGTCGGCGCCGAGCCGCTCGATGAGGCCCCGCTCCAGGGCCGAGTGGACGTCCTCGTCCGCGATCGTACCGACGAAGTCGCCGGACGCGACGTCCGCTTCGAGCTGGTCGAGCCCGGCCAGCATGCGGGTCAGCTCGTCGGCGGTGAGCAGCGCGGCCTTGTGCAGCACGCGGGCGTGGGCGCGGGATCCCGCGATGTCGTAGGGCGCGAGAACCCAGTCGAAGTGGACGGACGCGGACAGCTTGGCCAGGGCCTCGGCCGGACCGTCCGCGAACCGGCCGCCCCAGAGCCGACCTTCACCGGTATTGCTGCTCACAGCTGGAACTCCTCAGGATGTCGATGTGCCGTCACCTCCCCGCGCGAAGGGGCGGGGAGGCGACGGGTCTTACGGGTAACGACGGAGGCTCAGGCGAGGTCGCGCTTGCGGATGACCTCCGGGGCGCCCGAGGAGGCGAGTACGACGTGCTCGGTCACCGGTCTCTCCCTGCGTTCGCCGCCATGCCCATGCAGTATGAGGCATAACTATGCAGAGGACCGTATGGTTTGTCAAAGAGTCGCTCAGTGGTGCCCGCCGTGCCCCGCCCCGTGGTCGAACTTCACCGCCTCCGGCGGCATCACCACGAAGGGCCGCATCATCCCCATGTCCTCGTGCTCCAGCAGATGGCAGTGGTACATGAAGCGTCCGTACGCCCCGTCGAACCGCCCGACCACCCGCAGCAGCTGCCCCGGTGGGACCAGGAAGACGTCCTTCCAGCCGCGCTCGTTGGGAGCGAGCGGAATCTTCCTGTCCGGGTCGAACTCCACCGGCGTCCGGGTCCCGCCGGCCCCTAGGTCGAAGCCCTCGGCCTTGTACGCGTCGCGGCCCATCAGCTGGAAGTCGGTGAGGTGGATGTGCATCGGGTGGCGCGGTCCGCCCAGGTTGAGGAAGCTCCACTGCTCGTACGCGCCTTCGGCGATGGTGAAGCCGAGTCCGTCGTTGAAGGTCCTGGCGGTGCGCCGGTACGTCCTCACCTTGCCGTCCGCGCCCTTGAGCTGGACGATTCCGTCGGCCGGCAGCCGGATGCCGGCCGCCTCGCGCGCGGACAGTTCGACGGTCTCCCAGATCTCCGGGTGTCCGCCGCCGCCCACCGTGCCGGGGTTGGTGAGCAGGATCAGCCGGTGGTGGTGCTCGATCTTCGCGTGCTCGAACGCACGGAACGACCCGGAGAGCACCTCGGGCAGCTCGAAGTCGCCCGAGCACTCCTCTTCGCCCACCCGGAACTCCATGACCTGCGGGTAGCGGACGTCGTTGGCCGGGTCCGGCACCCCGGCGCTCTGCCCGCGCCCCTTGTTGACCAGCCGCAGCCGCCTGCCGGAGAGGGCCCGGAAGTCGACGAGGAGGTCCATCCGCTCGGCGGGCGCCACGGTCAGCGCGGGCAGCGCCTCGTCGAAGTCGACCGGCACCGGGTGCGGCAGCAGGCCGCCGTCGCTGCCGATCTGGTGGAGGACGCCGGTGACCGGTTCGTTGTCCTCGTCGACCAGGACGAGGTCGTAGACGCGGGCGTTGGACGCGTTGACGAGGCGGTAGCGGTACCAGTCGGCGGCCACCTCCTGGTACGGCCAGATGCGGCCGTTGACGGTGGTGTACGGACCGGTGAAGGGCAGTGTCACCGGCTTCTTGGTCTCGGCGTTCTCCGGGTCGACGATCACGGTCTTGTGCAGCAGCCGCCCGTTGAGACGCCCGCCCGCGTCGGTGTCGAGGTTGCGGTCGGCGAGGATCAGCGGCAGCTCGCGGTCGCCGGACGGCAGCCCGAGGGCGTCCTCCTCGTCGTCCCGGATCAGATAGGTGCCGACCAGCCCGGCGTACACGTTCCACCGGGTGATGTTCATGGCGTGGTCGTGGTACCACCACTGGACGGCCTGGTGGTCGTTCGGGTACTCGGACAGCTGGGCGTCCCCGAAGCCGACAGCGTTGTCGGCCCAGCCGTCGTTGCCGCCGCCGGTCTGCGCGCCGTGCAGGTGCGTGACCGTCCAGGCGGGCAGTGCGGCGACGTCCTTGTTCGGCTCGGCGCCGCCCCGGCCCGGCTCGGTGGAGGCGGGCGGCTCGCCCGGTGGGCGGCCCGGCGTCTCGACGACGGTGACCGGGTACTCGCTGCCTCGGGGGATGCGGTTCGTCCAGGCGATGCGGATGCGCTGGCCGCGCCGCACCTCGATGGTCGGGCCCGGCACCGTACCGCCGTATCCCCACATGAGGGTGGGCGGCAGCTGCCGGTGCAGCCTGGCCCAGGTGGGGCGCAGGGCGATCTCGGTCTCCCGGCGCACGTCGCCGTGGTCGCCCGGGTACGGGCGCAGGACCGGCGGGACGGTCAACTCGTCCACGAACGGCAGGAGTTCGTGCTCCCCCGCGCTCCACTCGGCGACCTTCTCGCCGATCCTGCGGCTGAGCTCTTGGATGGTGTCGGTCAAGGCGGTTCCCCCGTACTGGTGCTTCGTCCCGGTGCTGCGTCCTGATGCTTCGTCCTGGTGCCGTCCCGGGCGCTTCCTTACTCCTTGGAAGACCGCGTCCCGGCCGCCGGGGTTTTCCGCCGCACCCAATGTGTCCGAAATTGGCCGGAGTGGTGCCGCATCCCACCAGGTCAGGCAAATCCGGTGTTTACCGGCCCGCCGGTTTCCCGCCGCCCACCCGAGCACCCCCCGAACGCACCCCGCCGACGCGCGGCCCCGGCGATGAGCCCCGATGCTGGAAAAGATTCCCGACGTACCGAAGGAGCAGTGAGACCATGACGCGACCGAGGATTGTGGTGGTCGGCGCAGGCTTCGTCGGGATCGAGTGTCTGCACCGGCTGGAGCGCAAGCTCTCCCCGCGCGACGCCGAGCTGATACTGATCTCACCGACGGACTACCAGCTCTACCTCCCGCTGCTCCCCCATGTGGCGGCCGGCGTCCTCACCCCCCAGTCCGTCGCGGTCTCGCTCCGGCGCCGCCTGCGCCGTACGAAGATCGTGCCGGGGGTGGCGATCGGCATCGACGCGGCGGCCAAGGCGTGCATCGTCCGCAGGTCGACGGGCGAGGTGACGGTCAAGCCGTACGACCACCTGGTCATCGCCGCCGGATCCACCACCCGCACCTTCGACATCCCGGGCCTCACGGATCACGCGCTCGGGGTGAAGACGCTGGCCCAGGCCGCGTACATCCGCGACCACGTGATCGCCCAGCTCGACCTGGCGGCGGCGGCCGTCGACGAGGAAGAACGCAGGGCCCGCCTCCAGTTCGTGGTCGTCGGCGGCGGATACGCGGGTGTGGAGACGGCCGCCTGCCTGCAGCGGCTCACCACCGGCGCCCTCAAGCGCTACTCCCGGCTGGACCCCTCGCTGGTCCGCTGGCACCTGGTGGACGTGGCCCCCCGCCTCCTCCCGGAACTGGGCGAACGGCTCGGCGTCAAGGCGATGGCGATGCTCCGCGAACGCGGCATCGAGTTCTCGCTCGGCACCTCCGTGGCCTCCGTCGACGAGAACACCGTCAAGCTCACCGACGGCCGCACCCTCCCGTCCCGCACCCTGATCTGGACGGCGGGCGTCGCCGCGTCGCCCCTGGTCACCACGCTCGGCGCGGAGACGGTACGCGGTCGCATCATCGCCTCGAACCAGCTCACCGTCCCCGGCCACGACGGCCTGTACGCGGCCGGTGACGTGGCCGCGGTCCCCGACGTCGCCAAGGGCGGAGACGCGATCTGCCCGCCGACCGCCCAGCACGCCCAGCGCCAGGGCAAGGTCCTCGCCGACAACATCGTGGCGAGCATGTCCGGCACGCCCCTGAAGCCGTACATCCACAAGGACCTCGGTCTGGTCGTGGACCTGGGCGGCGCCGACGCGGTCTCCAAGCCCCTGGGCATCGAACTCCACGGCCTCCCCGCCCAGGTGGTGGCCCGCGGCTACCACCTGATGGCACTCCCGACCATGACCGCCCGCTCCCGCGTGCTGGTCAACTGGGGCCTCAACGCGGTCGCGGGCGACGACTTCGTCCGCACCGGCTTCCAGGACAACAAGCCCAAGACCCTCCAGGACTTCGAGCGTACGAAGTCGTACCTGTCGCCGGACGAGGTGAAGAAGTACAGCGAGACGCTGCGGACCAAGGCGTAGGCGGACCAAGGCGTAGGCGGACCAAGGCGCAGGCGGACCAAGGCGCAGGCGGGCCGGGGCGCAGGGGGCCGAGGCCCCCCTGCCCACAAGGCCGTTGACGGCTGGACAATGAGCCGCATGGGAAAGACTCACGAACGAATAGACGGCCGGCTGCGTACCTTCATCGAAGCGCAGCCGGTCTTTTTCACGGCTACCGCACCGCTGTCGGGTGACGGGACCATCAATCTCTCCCCCAAGGGACTCAAGGGTTCCTGGGTGGTGCTCGACGAACTCACCGTCGCCTACCTGGACTTCGCGGGGAGCAACGCCGAAACGGTCGCGCACCTGCGGGAGAACGGCCGCATCACTCTCATGTGGACCGCCTTCGAGGGGCCGCCGAACATCGTGCGCGTCCACGGGCGGGGCGAGCCGGTCTTCCGCGACGACCCCCGCTTCGCCGGACTCCTCGTACGCTTCGACTCGATCGACGTCACGCAGCACGGGCTGCGGGCGATCGTCGTGGTGTCCGCGGAGACGGTCCGGTCCACGTGCGGCTACGCCGTGCCGTTCATGACGTACGACGAGGACCGGACGCTGCACGGCTCCCGGTTCGCGCGCGAGGACGACGAGTCGCTGTCGGCGTACTTCGAGAAGAAGGAGGACATCGCGACGAGCATCGACGGCCTGCCGGGAGTGCCGTTGCCGCTTCCGCCGCTGCATGTCTCTTAACGTCTGGGGATGACCTTCCTGCGCACTGCCGCCGGTTTTGCCGCCCTGCTCGCCGCGCTCGCCCTGCCGGGCGGGGATACGGACGTCCCACTGCCGGGGCGGATGGCCGACACCGGCGGCGGGCGCCAGCTCGTCACCGCCGTCGCGGCCGACACGCGGGCCACGACGGGCACGGTGACCTGGTGGGACCGGCGGGGCGGGCGGTGGGTCGAGGCGGGGAGGGCCCCGGCGCGGTTCGGGGCGAAGGGGCTCGTGGAGGGCGCCGTACGGGTGCAGAGCACGAACACCACGCCGACCGGTCTTTACGACCTGCCGTACGGATTCGGCACCGAGGCCGCGCCCGAGGGTACGGAGGTCGCGTACCGGCGGATCGGGCCGAAGTCCTGGTGGTGCCAGGACAACCGGTCGCTCTCCTACAACCGGTGGGTGGAGGGGCTCCCGAAGGACTGCCGCCCGGGCGAGGCCGAGAAGCTCGACGAGTACGGCACGCAGTACGCGCACGCGCTGCTCGTCGGGTTCAACTACGCGAAGCCGGTACGGGGGCGCGGCGCGGGCATCTTCCTGCACGTCAACGGGCGCGGGGCGACGGCCGGCTGCGTGTCCGTGCCGGCGGACGCCATGCGGGAGATCCTCCGGTGGGCCGAGCCGCGGCGCCGGCCCCACATGGCGATCGGGACGGTCGGCGGGTCGACGGCGATCACCCGCTACTGAGGGCGGTGCCGAGAGCGGTGCTGAGGGCAGTACTGAATCCGGTACCGAGGACAGTGCCGAGGCCGCAGCGGAAGCCGCCGCCGGCCGCTGCGTGTAGCGACCACATACCGAGACGGTGTTGCGCGGGACGCCCGCCGAGGCGTTGCATCACGGCGTGCACACCGAATCCGAATCCCCGCCCGACATAGCTCCCACCAGCAAGGACGCCAGCGATCGCGCCGCCCGCCGGGCCGTCACGGTCTTCCCCGTACTGGTTCTCGTGGCGGGGGTGCTGGGGCTCGTCACCCCGGGCACCTTCGCCGACTGGAAGACCTCCGTGCCGTACCTGCTCGGCATCGTCATGTTCTGCATGGGTCTGACGATGACTCCGCTGGACTTCCAGGGGGTCGCGAAGCGGCCGTGGGCAGTGGCGCTCGGGCTCGGCGCGCACTATGTGATCATGCCGGGGCTCGGCTGGCTCATCGCCCACGCGTTGGACCTGCCGCCGCAGCTCGCAGCCGGGGTGATCCTGGTCGGCTGTGCGCCCAGCGGCACCGCCTCGAATGTCGTCACGTACCTGGCCAGGGGCGACGTGGCGCTGTCGGTGTCCGTGGCGACCGTCTCGACGGTCCTCGCGCCGCTGGTCACGCCACCGTTGACGCTGCTGCTCGCGGGCGAGTACCTGCCCGTGGACGCCGGGTCGATGGTCGAGGACATCCTCAAGACCGTGCTGCTGCCGGTGATCGCGGGACTGGTGGTGCGGTGGCTGGCCGGGCGGTACGTGGACCGGGTGCTCGGAGCGCTGCCCTGGCTGTCGGCGGTGACCATCGCCGTGATCGTGGCGGTCGTGGTGGCGGGGAGCGCCGCCGCGATCAAGTCGGCGGCGCTGCTCGTCTTCGTCGCCGTGGTGCTGCACAACGGCCTCGGCCTCGCGCTCGGTTACGGGGCCGGAAAGCTGGCCCGGCTCGGGAAGCCCGCGAGCCGGGCGATGGCCTTCGAGGTCGGCATGCAGAACTCCGGCCTCGCCGCCTCGCTGGCCACCGCCCACTTCAGCCCGCTGGCCGCGCTGCCGTCCGCGGTCTTCTCGGTCTGGCACAACGTCTCGGGCGCGCTGGTCGCGGCCTGGATGTCGTACCGCAGCCGGAAGACCGAGCCCGTCTTGGGGGACGCGGTCTAACGTTCCTTCTGCGCCAACCGCAGCAGGTGGTCGGCCAGGGCCTGGCCGCCCGCCGGGTCGCGGCTGATCAGCATCAGGGTGTCGTCGCCCGCGATCGTGCCGAGGATCGCGTGCAGTTCCGCCTGGTCGATGGCGGAGGCCAGGAACTGGGCGGCGCCCGGCGGCGTGCGCAGGACGACCAGGTTCGCCGAGGCCTCCGCCGAGATCAGCAGTTCGGCGGCGAGCCGGCTCATCCGCTCCTCCTTGGCCGACTCCCCGAGCGGTGCCTGCGGGGTGCGGTAGCCGCCCTCGCTGGGCACCGCGTAGATCAGCTCGCCGCCGGTGTTGCGGATCTTCACCGCGCCGAGCTCGTCGAGGTCGCGGCTGAGCGTCGCCTGGGTGACGCTCAGCCCGTCGTCGCTGAGGAGCTTGGCGAGCTGGCTCTGCGAGCGCACCGGCTGCCGGTTGAGGATGTCCACGATCCGGCGGTGGCGTGCGGTCCGGGTCTGCGGTACCGCGGGCCCGCCGTTGCCGTGCTCGTTGTCCCGCTCCTGCGCCTCGGTCATCGTCGTCATTCTCCGGATCGTTGGTCCCCGTGTGCTGCGGCGTACGCCTCGTCGAGGATGCCGGGGAGGGCCTGGAGGAAGGCGTCCAGCACGTCGTCCCCGATGGTCAGTGCGGGCATCAGCCGTACGACATCGGGGGCGGGCGCGTTCACCAGGAAACCGGCATCCTGAGCCGCCTGCTGCACCTGGGGAGCGAGGGACTCGGACAAGACGATACCCAGGAGCAGGCCCGCACCCCTGACGTGGGAGACCAGTGGGTGCCGGTGTGACTGGATCGCGTCACGCAGTTTCTCGCCCTTGCGCTTGGTTTCGTCGAGCAGTCCGCCCGCGGCGATGGTGTCCAGGACGGCGATCGCGGCGGCGCACGCGACGGGGTTGCCGCCGAAGGTGGAGCCGTGGTGGCCGGGCTTCAGGAGGTCGGCGGCCGGGCCGTGGGCGATCGTCGCGCCGAGCGGGAGGCCGCCGCCGATGCCCTTGGCGAGCGTGACGACGTCCGGGTCGATGCCCTCCTCGGCCTGGTGGGCGAAGAAGTGTCCGGTACGTCCGGTGCCGGTCTGCACCTCGTCGAGGACCAGGAGCGTGCCGGTGGCGCGGGTGATCTCGCGGGCCGCCCTGAGGTAGCCGGGCGGCGGGACGACGACGCCGATCTCGCCCTGGACGGGCTCGACGACCAGCAGTGCGGTGTCCTCGGTGACCGCCGCGCGCAGGGCTTCCACGTCTCCGTAGGGTACGTGCGTGACGTCGCCGGGGAGCGGCAGGAACGGCTCGCGCTTGCCCTGCTGCCCGGTGAGGGCGAGGGCGCCCATGGTGCGGCCGTGGAAGCCGCCGGTGGTGGCGACCATGTGGGTGCGTCCGGTGAGCCGGCCGATCTTGAAGGCGGCCTCGTTGGCCTCGGCGCCCGAATTGCTGAAGTAGACCCTGCCCGGGCGTCCGGAGGCCTCGATCAGCTTCTCGGCGAGCGCGACGGGCGGCTCGGCGACGTAGAGGTTGGAGACGTGGCCGAGGGAGGCGATCTGGCGGGAGACGGCTTCGACGATCGCGGGGTGGGCGTGGCCGAGGGCGTTGACCGCGATGCCGCCGACGAAATCGGCGTATTCCTTGCCGTCGGCGTCCCAGAGGCGGGAGCCTTCACCGCGGACGAGGGCCAGCTGGGGGGTGCCGTAGTTGTCGGCCAGGGCGTTCTGCCAGCGCCCGGTGAGTTCCGCGTTGCTCATGACTCCCCCTGTGCGCCCTGCGCGTCGGGCACGACCATCGTGCCGATTCCTTCGTCCGTGAAGATCTCCAGCAGGATCGAGTGCTGGACCCGCCCGTCGATGACGCGGGCCGTGGTGACGCCGTTGCGTACGGCGTGCAGACAGCCCTGCATCTTGGGGACCATGCCGCTGGCCAGCTCGGGCAGGAGTTTCTCCAGCTCGGTGGCGGTGAGGCGGCTGATGACGTCGTCGCTGTTCGGCCAGTCCTCGTAGAGGCCCTCGACGTCGGTGAGGACCATCAGCGTTTCGGCGTCCAGCGCCGCAGCGAGTGCCGCAGCCGCCGTATCAGCATTGACGTTGTAGACATGTCCGTCGTCCTGGGAGCGGGCGATCGAGGAGACGACCGGGATGCGGCCGTCGGCCAGGAGCGCCTCGATGGCGCCCGTGTCGATCGCGGTGATCTCGCCGACCCGGCCGATGTCGACCGCCTCGCCGTCGATCTGCGGGAAGTGCTGGGTGGCGGTGATGGTGTGCGCGTCCTCGCCGGTCAGGCCGATGGCGAGGGGGCCGTGCTGGTTGAGCAGGCCGACGAGCTCGCGCTGCACCTGGCCCGCCAGGACCATCCGTACGACGTCCATCGCCTCGGGCGTGGTGACCCGCAGCCCGGCCTTGAACTCGCTGACGATGCCCGCCTGGTCGAGCTGCGCGCTGATCTGCGGGCCGCCGCCGTGCACGACGACCGGCTTGAGCCCCGCGTGGTGCAGGAAGACGACGTCCTGGGCGAAGGCCGCCTTCAGGTCCTCGTCGACCATGGCGTTGCCGCCGAACTTGATGACGACGGTCTTGCCCTGGTGGCGGGTCAGCCAGGGCAGGGCCTCGATGAGGATCTGCGCCTTGGGGAGGGCGGTGTGCTTGCGGGCGGTGGGGTGCGCGGGTGCGGCGGCGGTCGTGTCGGCACTCGTGCTCGCGCGCGTGCTCGTGCCCGTATCGGCGGTCGTGTCCGCGCCCATATCGGCGCTCGTCTCGGCGCCCGTCTCGGCGCTCGGGTCGGCACTCGGGGCGCTGCTCATGAGGAGTACGCGCTGTTCTCGTGGACGTAGTCGGCGGTGAGGTCGTTCGCCCAGATCACGGCGGACTCGGAGCCCTCGGCGAGGTCGGCGGTGATCTTGATCTCCCGGTAGCGCATGTCGACCAGGTCGCGGTCGTCGCCGACGGAGCCCTTCCGGCAGACCCAGACGCCGTTGATGGCGACGCCCAGCGCATCGGGGTCGAAGGCGGCCTTCGTGGTGCCGATGGCGGACAGCACCCGGCCCCAGTTGGGATCCTCGCCGTGCAGTGCGCACTTGAGGAGGTTGTTGCGGGCGATGGACCGGCCGACCTCGACGGCGTCGTCCTCGGTCGCCGCGTTGATCACCTCGATACGGATGTCCTTGCTGGCCCCCTCGGCGTCGCCGATCAGCTGCCGGGCGAGGTCGTCGCAGACGGTGCGTACCGCAGCCGCGAACTCGTCGTACTCCGGGGCGATTCGGGAAGCCCCCGAGGCGAGCAGCAGGACGGTGTCGTTCGTGGACATGCAGCCGTCGGAGTCGACCCGGTCGAAGGTCTGCCGGGTGGCGTCGCGCAGCGCCCTGTCGAGTGCGGAGGCTTCGAGGTCGGCGTCGGTGGTGAGGACGACCAGCATCGTGGCCAGGCCCGGGGCGAGCATGCCCGCACCCTTGGCCATGCCGCCGACGACCCAGCCGTCACCTTCGGCCACCGCCGTCTTGTGGACGGAGTCCGTGGTCTTGATGGCGATGGCGGCCTTCTCGCCGCCGCGCGTGGACAGTTCGGCGGCGGCCTTCTCGATGCCGGGGAGCAGCTTGTCCATGGGCAGGAGGATGCCGATGAGGCCGGTCGACGCGACGGCGACCTCGCCCGCGCCGAGGTCGAGGCCCCCCTCGCTCAAAACCTCGGCCGCCTTCTCCGCCGTGGCGTGCGTGTCCTGGAAGCCCTTCGGGCCCGTACAGGCGTTGGCGCCACCGGAGTTGAGGACGACGGCGGAGATCTCGCCGCCCTTGACGACCTGCTCGGACCAGAGGACCGGGGCGGCCTTGACGCGGTTGGAGGTGAAGACGCCCGCGGCGGCTCGGCGCGGTCCGGTGTTGACCACGAGGGCCAGGTCCGGGTTGCCGTTCGCCTTGATCCCGGCGGCGATGCCCGCCGCCGTGAATCCCTGTGCTGCCGTGACGCTCACGGTGCTACTCCGATCGTGGTGAGCCCGGTGGACTCGTCGAGTCCGAGGGCGATGTTCATGCTCTGTACCGCGCCGCCGGCGGTGCCCTTGGCGAGGTTGTCGATGGCGCTGACGACGACGATGCGGTGGGCGGCGGCGTCGTGGGCGACCTGGATCTGGACGGCGTTGGAGCCGTACACGAAGGCGGTGGCGGGCCACTGCCCCTCGGGGAGCAGGCGTACGAACGGCTCGTCCGCGTAGGCCTTCTCGTACGCGGCCCGCACGTCCGCGTACGTCACCCCGGGCTTCGCCTTCGCGCTGCTGGTGGCGAGGATGCCGCGCGGCATCGGCGCCAGCGTCGGCGTGAAGGAGACGGTGACCCGCTCCCCCGCGACCGCGCTGAGGTTCTGGATCATCTCGGGCGTGTGCCGGTGGCCGCCGCCCACTCCGTACGGCGACATGGAGCCCATGACCTCCGAGCCGAGCAGGTGCGGCTTGGCGGCCTTGCCCGCGCCGGAGGTGCCGGAAGCGGCGACGATCACGGCCTCCGGCTCGGCCAGTCCCGCCGCGTACGCGGGGAAGAGTCCGAGGGAGACGGCCGTCGGGTAGCAGCCAGGTACCGCGATGCGCTTGGCCCCCGCCAACGCGGCACGCGCGCCCGGCAGTTCGGGCAGGCCGTACGGCCAGGTCCCGGCGTGCGGGGAGCCGTAGAACCGCTCCCAGTCGGCGGCGTCCGTGAGCCGGAAGTCGGCCCCCATGTCGACGACCAGGACCTCGTCGCCGAGCTGCTCGGCGACCGCGGCGGACTGGCCGTGCGGCAACGCCAGGAAGACGACGTCGTGGCCCGCGAGCACCTCGGGGGTGGTCGGCTCCAGCACCCGGCCCGCGAGCGGCCCGAGGTGGGGCTGCAGCGCACCGAGCGTCTGACCTGCGTTGGAGTGCCCGGTCAGGGCGCCGATCTCCACGTCGGGGTGCGCGAGGAGAAGCCGCAGCAGTTCCCCGCCCGCATATCCGCTCGCACCAGCCACTGCTGCACGTACCACCATCGAACCCTCCTCGTCGATGGCATGACTATACGTATAGGCGTAGTTTTATGCAAAGCCTGGGGGGTGAGGGCTCCGTTGTTCCCTGTGTGGCTCCGGGGCCTGCGGGTGACGTTGCCGGCACGGCGGGCAGGCGGCTACTGCGGGCGGAGCAGGTGCGGGGCCTCCGGGCGTACGACGACGGGGACGCGGCGGCTCGCGAGACTGAACGCCATGACGACCAACCGCGCAGCCGCCTACCGCGAACCGGCGCCCCGCACGAACCCGCGCCGCGCGAGCGCACATCGCACCACCGCGCACCGCACCACCGCGCGCCGCGCGAGCGCCTCCCGTGCCCTGCGTCCGGTCGAGCGGGCCTGTGTCCTGGTCGGGGGCCTGCTCCTCGTCTCCGGTCTCGTGCACCTCGCGGTCTTCGCGGTGGACGGCGGGCCGTGGACCGGGCCGGTGTCCTGGCGCAAGCCGGTCACCTTCGGGCTCTCCTTCGGAGTGACGCTGCTCGCGGTCGCGTGGGTGGCGTCGTACCTGCGCATCGCGGAGCGCACGCGGGCCGTGGTGCTGGGTCTCTTCGCGGCGGACTGCGTCCTGGAGGTCGGCGGGATCACGCTCCAGGCGTGGCGCCGCCGACCCTCGCACCTCAACATGGAGTCCGGTTTCGACTCGGCGGTGTCGATGTCGCTCGCGGTGGGCGGCGGGCTGCTCGTGGTGCTGCTGACGGTGCTGGCCGTGGCGTCGTTCCGGCGGCGGCCCGCCGGGCCCGCCGGAATGCCGCTCGCGCTGCGGGCCGGGTTCGCGGTGCTGCTGATCGGGCTGGCGTCGGGGGCGGCGATGATCGCGCGCGGGGTCGTACTGACCCGGACCGGACACCAGCTGGACGCGTACGCCTCGACGGCCGCCCTGAAGCCGCTGCACGGGGTGAGCCTGCACGCGGTACTGGTGCTGCCCGCGCTGGCGTGGCTGACGGCGGTGCGTACGGCATGGAGCGAGGACGTACGGGAACGGGTCGTGCGGAGCGGGGTGTGGGCCTACGGGGCGGCGGTGGCGGGAGCAGCCGCCTGGGGGATCCTCGTCTGAACACAGGGCTGCCCCGGACGGTGAAGTACCGTCCGGGGCAGCCCTGTTGACGCAGTGTCAGACAGCTCAGGCGAGGAGCGACAGCGCCTGGTTCAGCGTCTTCGACGGGCGCATGACGGCCGAGGCCTTCTTGGCGTCCGGCTGGTAGTAGCCACCGATGTCGACCGGCGAACCCTGCACGGCGATGAGCTCGTCGACGATGGTCTGCTCCTGCTCGGCCAGCGTCTTGGCCACCGGGCCGAACGCCTCGGCGAGCTTGGCGTCGTCGGTCTGCTTGGCCAGCTCCTGGGCCCAGTACAGGGCCAGGTAGAAGTGGCTGCCGCGGTTGTCGATGCCGCCGAGCTTGCGGCTCGGGGACTTGTCCTCGTTGAGGAAGGAGCCCGTGGCACGGTCCAGGGTGTCGGCGAGCACCTGGGCGCGCGCGTTGCCCGTGGTGGTGGCGAGGTGCTCGAAGGAGACGGCCAGCGCCAGGAACTCACCGAGGGAGTCCCAGCGGAGGTAGTTCTCCTTGACGAGCTGCTGGACGTGCTTCGGCGCGGAGCCGCCGGCGCCCGTCTCGAAGAGGCCGCCGCCGTTCATCAGCGGGACGACGGACAGCATCTTGGCGCTGGTGCCCAGCTCCAGGATGGGGAACAGGTCCGTGAGGTAGTCACGGAGCACGTTGCCGGTGACGGAGATGGTGTCCTCGCCGCGGCGGATGCGCTCCAGGGAGTAGGCGATGGCCTTCTCCGGCGCCATGATCTCGATCGTCAGGCCGTCCGTGTCGTGCTCGGCGAGGTACGTCTTGACCTTGGTGATGAGCTGCGCGTCGTGGGCGCGGTCCTCGTCCAGCCAGAAGATCGTCGGGACGCCGGTGGCGCGGGCGCGGGTGACGGCCAGCTTGACCCAGTCCTGGATCGGCAGGTCCTTGGTCTGGCACATCCGGAAGATGTCACCGGCGCCGACGGCCTGCTCCAGGACGGCGTTGCCGGCGGCGTCGACGACGCGGACCGTGCCCGTGGTCCGGATTTCGAAGGTCTTGTCGTGGCTGCCGTACTCCTCGGCCTTCTGCGCCATCAGACCGACGTTGGGTACGGAGCCCATGGTCGAGGGGTCGTAGGCGCCGTTCGCGCGGCAGTCGTCGATGACGACCTGGTAGATGCCCGCGTACGAGGAGTCCGGGAGGACCGCGAGGGTGTCGGCCTCGCTGCCGTCCGGGCCCCACATGTGGCCCGAGGTGCGGATCATGGCCGGCATCGAGGCGTCGACGATGACGTCGGACGGCACGTGCAGGTTGCCGATGCCCTTGTCGGAGTCGACCATCGCCAGCTCCGGGCCCTCGGCGAGCTCGGCGTCGAAGGAGGCCTTGATCTCGGCGCCCTGGGGCAGGCCTTCGAGGCCCTTGTAGATGCCGCCGAGGCCGTCGTTCGGGGTGAGACCGGCCGCGGTGAGGACGTCGCCGTACTTCGCGAAGGTCTTCGGGAAGAAGGCGCGGACCGCGTGGCCGAAGATGATCGGGTCGGAGACCTTCATCATCGTGGCCTTGAGGTGCACGGAGAAGAGCACGCCCTCGGACTTGGCGCGGGCCAGCTGTGCGGTGAAGAACTCGCGCAGGGCGGCGACGCGCATCACGGCGGCGTCGACGACCTCACCGGCGAGGACCGGGACCGACTCGCGCAGCACGGTGGTGGAGCCGTCGTCGCCGACCAGCTCGATGCGGAGCGAGCCCGCGTCGGCGATCACGGCGGACTTCTCGGTGGAGCGGAAGTCGTCGGCGCCCATGGTGGCGACGTTCGTCTTCGAGTCCGGGGTCCACTTGCCCATGCGGTGGGGGTGGGCCTTGGCGTAGTTCTTCACCGAGGCGGGGGCGCGGCGGTCGGAGTTGCCCTCGCGCAGGACCGGGTTGACGGCGCTGCCCTTGATCTTGTCGTAACGGGCGCGGACGTCCTTGTCCTGGTCGGACTTCGCCTCGTCCGGGTAGTCCGGAAGCGCGTAGCCCTGCGCCTGGAGCTCGGCGACCGCGGCCTTCAGCTGCGGGATCGAGGCCGAGACGTTGGGCAGCTTGATGATGTTCGCGCCGGGCGTCTTGGCCAGCTCGCCGAGCTCGGCGAGCGCGTCATCGATACGCTGCTCCTCCTTCAGGAACTCGGGGAAGCTCGCGATGATGCGGCCGGCCAGGGAGATGTCACGGCTCTCGACCGTGACACCGGCCGTGGAGGCGTAGGCCTCGACGACGGGCAGGAACGAATACGTCGCGAGGGCCGGGGCCTCGTCGGTGTGCGTATAGATGATGGTCGAGTCAGTCACCGGGTACTCCGCTCCACGTCTGCAACATTGCTTGACGTCAAGATATCTCGTGAGCGGGGCGAGGGGCGAAGTGGGGGCGAAGGTCATGGCTTGCGCTGGTGGAAGCAGGCGTCCCGGGCTGCGCCCGGTGCCCGGACCACGTCCGCGCGCCCTCAAACGCCGGACGGGCTGAGACACCAGGGGCGCGGGGAACTGCGCGACCAGCCCCCCACGCACCCGCACGAAGCCCCCGGCCCCTACTCCGCCAGGAACCCCAGCTCCAGACCCGCCAACCGCTCCGGGTCCGCCAGAATGTTCAGCTCGACGACCTTCCCGTCCACCACCGTGAAGTCCATCACCGACATCGGCCGGCCATGGATGACCGTGACCAGCCCCGGCGCCCCGTTGACCAGCGCGATGCGCGCGAACTGTGCCGCCCGCGAGAACATGAGCGCGTTCGAGACGACCTCCCGCGCCCCCCTGATCACCCTCGACGCCCCCGGGATCGCCGTGCCCGCGTCCGCCCGCAGCACACACTCCGGGTCCAGCAGCGCCAGCAGTCCGTCGAAGTCGCCGCCCCGGGACGCCGCCAGGAACGCGCCCACGACCTCCCGCTGACGTACCGCGTTCGTGTCCGGCGCGGGCGCGGTGCCCTGGACCCGCCGGCGGGCCCTGCTCGCGAGCTGGCGGGTCGCCGCCGGGGTCCGGTCCACCAGCGGCGCGATCTCCTCGAAGGGCACCGCGAACATGTCGTGGAGGACGAAGGCGAGCCGCTCCGCGGGCCCGAGCGTCTCCAGCACGACGAGCAGCGCGAGCCCCACCGAGTCCGCGAGCAGCGCCTGCTGCTCCGGGTCGGCGTCGTCGCGGCGCAGGATCGGGTCGGGCACGTGGGTGTCGTCGAGCGGGTCGAGCGGGGCCTCCCGGCGGGAGGTGCGCGAGCGCAGCTGGTCGAGGCAGACGCGGGCGACGACGGTGGTCAGCCAGCCGGGCAGGTTGTCGATGCTGCCCGCGTCCTGGCGGCCGAGCCGCAGCCAGGCCTCCTGGACGGCGTCCTCGGCCTCGCTGGAGGAGCCCAGCATGCGGTAGGCGACACCGCGCAGGCGGTCGCGGTTGGCCTCGAACCGCCCTGCCAGGAAGTCGGGTTCGCTCTGCGGGGTGCGTACGGGTTCCATCGGGCCCTCGTTCTCGTCTTCGTAAGCGTCGTGAGGTCGCAAGTGTCGTGTGGTCGCAACAGCCTGACGATCCTCGGACGGCGAATGTGACGGGAACGGTGCCCGGGGC
>NZ_JBSGZD010000134.1:0-19784 GCF_053610825.1 Streptomyces sp. NPDC054863
GTCCCGCGCAGCACACCTGTGCGCGGGACCGTCCCGGCGTCATTTTGCTGCTTGTTCAGTTTCCCGGTCCTTCGGTCCCTTGGTCCCTCTCCCGGTCCCTCGTGTCGTGTCTGCCGACTCCGGCAGACGGGTGGTTGTGCCTACTGGCGGAGGGGAGGAAACGGCGGGCGGGACTCACCTGCACCGGGCGTTGTCCGTCTGGTGGACGCAAAGTGGTGGATATCGGGTGAACTGCACGGAGGCCTCCAGCAGGGGTGGGAAAGGCACACATCCGACACATCCCGTACGGGGGTACGAGATGCGGTGGTGTGTGCCTTTTTCCGGCCCGGGAGGGGAGGGGGAGGGACCGGTCCGTTCAGTCCCTGCGCTTCGGTCCCTCCGTTCAGTCCCTCGGCAAAAGCCCAGGTCAGAGGCGTGGAGAGCTTTTTGAAGGAGGGACCGAGGGACTGAAGGGACTCAACTTTGCAGTATCCATCCCAATTGTGTGCGCGTGTGTATGCGGACGCGTGTAGTAGACAGGTATAAGCCTGAAGCGTTCATAACTAGGATTTTCAGTCCCTTCAGTCCCTTTCAGTCCCTGCAGCGGGCAGCCACACGCCTCTGACCTGCGGGTTTATGGAGGGACTGAAGCGTAGGGACCGAACGCGACGGTCCCTGTCGGTTCAGTCCCTACGCCCTGGGAAACGGAGAAGCGACCGGTCGTCGGTCACGCGTACGACAAGCCGCAGTCGCAACCCGCCGCCCTGCGGGACTCGCCGTGTGCCCCCCGCGGGCCCGACTGCGCCGGTGGAAAGACCGCTCGCCCGCCGACGGCCCAAAGGGACTCAAGGGACTGAAGAACTGATACAACGGCAGTTCCCCGCGGAGATTGCCCACCCTTGCGCTAGGCTCAGGACCTCATAGGAAAGTTCAGTCCCTTCAGTCCCTCATGCAGACATCAAAAAGGCGCTGACCAGCGCCTTTTATGTCAGGTACGAAGAGGGACCGAACGCACCACCGCTGACCCCGACAAGGACGACCGCGTGCCGCGCCACGGTGAAACCAGTACCCCAGTCCCTTCAGGGACTGTGCGGGCACACGACGTTGCCCGCTGGTGTGCGGGCAACGGCTGGCCGGTTCACCCATTGGCCCCCGGCCGGAAGACTCCCGCTGCCAACTGCCCCACATGCAGGGAAAACGGGCACCACAGCACGCAGGACTGCCCCTGCCTCCCCGCGGGACGCTGGTGCCACGGCTTTCGGGCCGCGACCACCGACGCGGCCCGCATCGACGACTGGTGGGGCACGCACCCGGCGATGGGTGTGGGCGTCGCCTGCGGGCCTGCCGGGCTCGTCGTCCTCGACGTGGACGCACACAGCGCTGAAGTCCCCGACCGAAGCCGCCTGCTACCGGGCATCCCGATCCACGACCGCGTAGACCTGACGGGCCTCGGCTCCGGGTTCGACACCCTCGCCCTGCTCGCCGCGTACCGAAAGCAGCCCGACCCGGCCGGGGACGAAACGACCCTCCGCGTACGTACTCCCTCGGGAGGTCTCCACATCTGGTACCGGAACACCCGTCCCGACACCCGTTTCCGCTCGTCCACAGGATCCAGCCCCAAGGTCGCCCTCGCCTGGCAGGTCGACATCAGGGCCGACAACGGCTACATCGTCGCGCCCACGAACCGCACCCCCCAGGGCAGCTACGTGCCGGTCGGCGACACGAGGCTGCCGGCCCCGCTCCCCGACTGGCTCGCCGACGAGCTCACGAGGACCGGTCACGCCACCGTGCAGCCCCCCGCAGGAGCGGCCCCCACCGACCCAACAGGCCCTACAGCCACACCCGAGCCCCCCAGGGCCCCTCTGGAGCCCCGGGCGGTCCCGCACCCCCGCCTACGCACCAGGCGCGCTCCCGGGACCGCACAGCGCCTTCTGGACCCTCTCCTGGCCGAGGTCGCGGCCTGTGCGGCGACCCCGCAGGGGGCCAGCTTCACCGAGAAGCTCAACCGGGCCGCGTACACCGCGGGAGGCCTGGTGGCCGGCGGCCACCTCTCCGACCCACAGGTACGCGACCTCCTGGCGGAGGCAGCCAGGACGGCCCGCCCGCACCAGCCGCAGCGCAACACCACGATCATCGATTCCGCCCTTGCCGCAGGTGCCACCCGACCGCTTCACCCCCAAGGACGCCCATGAGCAGCGCCGAGAGCACGAGCTTCGACGCCACTGCCGCCGCTCAGCAGATGCTCGAATTCCCGGTCCCCGAACCGGACCAGGACACCGCGGCGGCCACGGCGCTCCCCGCGCAGGCCGCAGGACACCCCGCAGCGCCGGGAACCCTCGCCGTGCACGAACCGTTCGACCCACTCGGACTCCTGCCGGGCATGCTCACCGACCGGGGCAACGCCAAGCTGTTCGCCCAGCTGTACGGAGACCAGTTCCGCCACGTCGAGGGCCTGGGCTGGTACTCCTGGGACCAGTACCGCTGGAAGCGCACGGGTGGCGAGAAGGCCGCGCTGTGGGCCGCAGGGGACATGGCCGAGCAGATGCCCGCGCAGGACCCCCGTGGCTTCTTCAGCGACCGGGAGCTGTACGCCCACCGCAAGCGCACCATGTCGACCCCCGGCATGAAGGCGCTGCTCACACAGGCCAAGGCGTCCCCGGCACTCACCCTCGACCCGGACGTCCTGGACGGCGACGCGTACGCACTCTGCACCCCCGAGGGCGTCGTCGACCTCCAGACGGGCGACATGCGCAAGCCCAACCCGGTCACCGACCGTCACTCGCGCGCCACCAGCGTCGCCCCGGAGAACATGCCGACGCCCCGCTGGCACACGTTCCTCCAGGACACCTTCGGCCACGACGACAAGGGCCGGGAGACCATCCGGTTCCTGCACCTGCTGCTCGGCTACTCGATCACCGGGGACGTCGGCGCGCAGGTCCTGCCGTTCCTCTTCGGCGCGGGCGCGAACGGCAAGTCCGTCCTGCTCGACGTGATGATCCAGATCCTCGGTGACTACGCGGACGCCGCGCCGCCCGGCTTCCTCATGGAGAAGGGCAAGTTCTCCGAGCACTCCACCGAGCTCACCGAGCTGCACGGCCGCCGCATCATGGTCTGCTCCGAGCTCAAGCCCAACGACAAGTTCGACGAGTCCCGGGTCAAGCTCCTGACCGGCGGCGACCGCATCAAGGCCCGCCGGATGCGCCAGGACTACTTCTCCTTCGCCCCCACCCACAAGCTGTGGCTGCTCGGCAACCACCGCCCCGAGGTCGGCACCGGAGGCCACGCCTTCTGGCGGCGCATCCGCCTCATCCCGTTCGAGCGTGTGGTTCCCAACAAGCACAAGATCGACAACCTGGCGTTCGAGCTCGTACGGGACGAGGGTCCGGGCATCCTCCACTGGCTCATCGAGGGTGCGATGAATTATCTGGAGACCCGGGATCCGCTCACCGGTCCTGATTCCGTACGCATGGCCACCGAGGCGTACGAGTCGACCGAGGATCACATCGGCCGCTTCCTGAAGGAGTGCTGCATCAAGAGCCCGCCCACCGCCAACGGGCACGACCGCTTCTCCGACCTCCGCGTCGAGCAGGGTGTGCTGTACGCCGAGTACGGCACCTGGTGCAATGCCAGCGAGGGAATCAGGCCCGCGACCTCGCGTTCCTTCGCCAGTCGCATCCGTCAGGAGCTCGGGCTCGCGTCGCCGAACGACATGATGAAGTCCAGCGGAAAGAAGTACTACCCGGGTCTGGGCCTGCTCTCGGACGAGGACGACCCCGCCGTTTCCGGACTCGTTTCCGGTTCTTCGAACGGCCCGGCAACCACATGACGCCCATTCGTGCACTGTGCCGCGACACCGGGCAGCCTTACGATGGGTACCGAGCCTCCGGGCAGACGCACAGACGGGGCCCGAAGAGCGGACCCGGCCCGGAGCGAGAAAACCGAGGCCGGTGCGTGGCCGGACACAACGAGGAGGGGCTTCAGCCATGAGCTCGCTACTGAACGAGAGCGATCTCGCCCACGAGAATGCGGTGGTGTGGCTGGAAAGCCCCGACGACCTCGACTACGTCCGCCAGGCGCTCGACAAGACACCCCGTCGCCGCGGCAAGCCGCGCTACGCCCGTGACGGCCGCCTCGTCGGCTACACGGAGCTCGACGAGCACGCCGAGGCCGACCCGGACAGCGGCCTGCACAAGCGCCGCGTCTTCTTCCTGCTCCCGCACGACCGGGACACCGCTCCTGGCGGGTACTACGCCGAGGGCGCCCCCGGCGAGGCCGTCGACCCGCGCACGATCGACCCGCAGAAGGTCGGCGAGAAGACCCCGCGCTCGCAGCAGGGGGCTTCGGCGGCGGCCATAGCGATGCCGTGAGGTCCTGAGGTAGGGGCAGGCGGGTCTTGTCCGCGACGCCCGTCAAGATCTCCGTGGCGGCGGAGTACGTGCCGCAGGGCGCGCGGGGGAAACTGGGACAGTGACCACCGCTCCGGCCCAGCCGCCGTACCGAGACCGCGACCGTCCAGCTCTCGGGCGCGGCGTTTCCACCCTCATTCCGTCCGGGCCGGGTGGCCCGGCCCCGGACTCCGCGCCGGACCGGGCGCGGGCGGCGCTGGCAGGGGTGCGGACGGTGCCCGTGCACGCCGGGGTGCTGGAGGCCGCGATCGTACTGCTGGACGAACGGGCCAGGACCAGCGACGACGAGACCGAGCGGGCGGTGGCGGGCGCGACGGTGGCGATGCTGCGGGCCGCGCTGGGGTGAGATGCGGCCGGGCCCGGCCGCATCGTTGCAGGTTCAGGGCGTGGAGCTGTGCGTGGCGGCGCCGTGCAGTGCGGTGTGGACCGTGCGGGTGACGAAGTCGGCTTCCAGGGGGAGTTGGCGGAAGACGATCCGTAGCCAGGCGGCCCCGGCGAGCAGGTCCATCAGGAGGGCCGGGTCGGTGTCGGGAGCGAGCTCCCCGCGGGCGACGGCGCGGGTGAAGACCGGTTGTTCCCGGGCGAGGCGGTCGGCGAAGAAACTCCGTGCGTGGGCTGCCAGTTCGGGGTTGTGGGTGGCCGCACCGAGTGCGGCGATCGCGATGTCGGAGGCGGGCGGCACGGTGAGCAGTGTGACGACGGAGCCCAGCAGGGCCTCCAGGTCGCCCTGGAGGGTGCCTGTATCGGGGAGCGGGAGGCCGAGCTGGGTGCCGTTGACGAGTGCGGCGCCGAGCAGAGCGCCTTTGGAGGGCCACCATCGGTAGAGGGTGGTCTTGTTGACTCCGGCGCGGTCGGCCACGCCCTCGACGGTCAGGCCCTCGTACCCCTTCTCGCGGAGGAGGCCGAGCGTGGCGTCGAAGATCTCCTGGGATTTGCGGGGGGCGTTGATGCGCTTGCGCGGGGGCCGTTGTTCTTCGTCCATGGTGGCCGAGAGTAGCAAGGGAGAAAGTCAGAAAACAACGCAACGTTGCGTTGCATTTGGTGTAGCGTGCCGGCCATGGAAATCCAAGGCTCAGCGCTGCCCGTTGTCTTCGTGCACGGCATCCGTGTCAGCGGCACCATGTGGCACCCCGTCATGGCGGCCGTCGACGCCCGTGCCGATGCGCGCACCGATACCAGCAGCGATTCCCGCACCGAAGCGCGCCGCCGGACGGCCGCTCCCGACCTGCCGGGTCACGGCCGACGGCGCGGAGAGCCCTTCAGCATGGACGCCGCCGTCGATGTGGTGGCCGACGCCGTCGACGAACTCGGCGGGAAAGCCCTGCTCGTGGGCCTTTCCACCGGGGGATACGTCTCCATCGCCACTGCCGCCCGGTACCCCGGACGAGTGGCGGGCCTGCTTGCCATCGGCTGTACGGCCGCGCCGCGCGGAGCGTACGCCACTCTCCTTCGCCAGCAGTTCCGGCTGGCGAGCAGGCACTCCGGGACTGCCGAGCGTCTCAGCGTCCGCGGTTTCCGGCGGATGCTCCCCGCGCCCGCGGCGCAGGCCATGAGCGCCGGCGGTCTGTCCTGCGAGGTCATGGCCGACGTGGCGGACTCCATCACCGGCATGGACCCGATCGCCGCACTCGCCGCCTACCCCGGCCCGGTCTGGCTGGCCAACGGGGCCCGCGACCCCTTCCGCAGCGACGAACGCGCCTTCCTCGCCGCCTGCCGCGACGGCCGTCTCACCGTCTGGCCGGGCCTCGGCCACCTCACACCCCTGGCAGACCCGCAGGCGCTCGCCCGCACGGTGCTGGATGCGGCGATGGTCGCGGAGCGCGGGTGCGGACCGGCCAAGTGAAGTGGGCCCCGCTCCACGGTGCGGCCCTGCTCCACGGTGCGGCCCTGCTCCACGGTGCGGCCCTGCTCCACGGTGCGGACTGCTCAAGTGGTCGCGGGTCCGAACCGGCGCCTGTACGCCGACGGGGTGATGCCGGTCTCGCGGCGCATCAGCGCGCGCAGGTTGGCGGCGGTACCGAGCCCGCTGCGCCGTGCGACCTGCTCGAAGCGGGACTCGCCCCGTTCGATCAACCGGCAGGCCAGGGCAAGTCGTTCCCCCGTGAGCCAGGCCAACGGTGTCGTGCCCAGCTGTGCCTGGAAGCGGCGGTGCAGCGTTGCCTGGCTGACTGCCGCACGTGCCGCGAGGCCGGACACCGTGAGCGGTGAGTCCAGCCGTTCCTGGGCCCAGGCCAGGACGGGTGCCAGGGTCTCGTCCGGCAGGTCGGGCATGGGGCGCTCCACGAACTGCCGCTGCCCACCGTCCCGGTGTGCCGCGAAGACGAGCCGTCGGCTCACCGAGTTGGCGACCTCCGCGCCGTGGTCGCGGCGGACCAGGTGCAGTCCGAGATCCAGAGCTGCCGAGCTTCCCGCAGCGGTGAGGATGTCACCGTCGTCCACGAACAGTACGTCCGACGCGAGGTGGACGGACGGGAAGCGGGCCCGGAAGGAGTCCGCCCACTGCCAGTGGGCGGTGGCCCGGCGGCCGTCCAGGACTCCCGCCTCGGCCAGGGTGAAGGCGCCGCTGCAGAAACCGACCAGACGCGCACCGCGTGCGTGCGCACGCCGGACGGCATCGAGTACGGCAGGGCGGCGGGGCACCTCGACGTCGGGGCGGTTGGGGACGATCAGGGTGTCCGCCGTGTCGGCCGCCTCCAGACCGGCGACTCCAGTGAGCGTGAAGAATCCGTCCCGCATCAGCGTGCGGGGCTCGGGGGAGCAGAGTGCGAAGTCGTAGAGATCGCGGCCGAGCTCGGGTCTGCGCAGACCGAAGACCTCGGTCGCGCAGCCGAGCTCGAAGGGGTTCGAGTTCTCGTCCACGATGACGACGACCCGGTGGACGTCCGCCGGGTGAACTGCTGGGTGAACTGCTGAGTGCACTGCTGGGTGCGAGGATTCTTTCGGCATGTGCGATTCCTAGCACTCACGCCGGTCGTGCGGAACGGCCCAGGATGAGCCCATGAACAGTCGACCGAACAGTGAACCCCTCTCTCTCAGCAAGGCTCTGGCCTCCTTCGACGCCCTGTGGAGCCCCCGCATCGTCACGCGTGTGAACGACTACGACGTCCGTGTCGCGAAGGTCGAGGGCGAACACATCTGGCACGTCCACGACGACACCGACGAGTTCTTCCTCGTACTCGAAGGAGAGCTGCACATCTCCTTGCGGGAGCCCGCCGGGGAGCGCACGGTCCTGCTCCCGCAGGGTGCGGTCTTCACCGTCCCCCGGGGTACGCAGCACAGGCCGTACGCTCCGTCCGGCGCGGCGATCCTCATGTTCGAGCCCACCGGGACACCGACCGTGGGCGACCGCCACGACGAGGTCCCGGACCACGTGGACGCGACGACCGGGCACGAACTCGGTATCTGAGCCGAACCGCACTGCTTCGGGCATCAGGCCAGGATGAGAAGGGTGGCGAGGGCCGGACCGAGTGCCCCGCCGAGCTGGTAGCAGAGGACGAAAAGGCCGATCGCGGCCGGTCGTTGGGTGTCCGGGGCCTGCCGTCCCGCGTGCACGGACAGGACGGCGTTGCTGCCGGTGGCGACGAGCACGGCCGCTGCGGCGGCGAGGAGCAGCGCGGGTCCCCAGGGGACGAGGGCGGCGGTGAGGGGTGCGGCCGTGCCGAGGACGGCGAGGACCGTGAGGACCTTGCGGTGGCCCAGACGTGCTGCCGAGGCGGCGAGGAGCAAGGAGAGCGCGGAGCCGGTGAGGAGCGCGGCCAACTGGCCCGTGCCGATGGTCGCGGTGCTCCAGTCCGTCCGCTGCCGTGCGAGCGCGGCGAAGGCGAACAGCAGGATGAAGTACGAGGTGGAGAACACGAAGGCGAGCAGCGCGGAGCTGATGAACGCACGGGAGCGCACCACGGCGGCCGGTACGAAACCGTCCGGACGGCGCCGTACGTGGAGGGCCAGCAGGACGGCGACGGGCGCGGCGATCAGTGCGCCGGTCAAGGGAGCCATGGGGATCAGCACCAGGGCGGACGCCAGTGCCGCGACGAGCCCGGCCCCGGCCGCGTCGAACGGCGCGGTGTGCGGGGCGCGTTCCGGAGCGTCACGTGTGAGGTGACGCCAGACGGCAGGTACCGCGAGGAGAGCGAGGGCGGACAGGGCGAGCGAGGCTCGCCAGTGGAGCAGGTCCGCGAGAACGGAGCCGAGGAGCGGCCCGACGGCGCCCAGGACCCCGAATCCGGCGGTGATCGCCCCCATGCGGCGGGTCGAGCCGGCGAGGTTCATCGCCACGGCGACCAGTCCCGCACCGCCCGCTGCCTGTGCGGCGCGGCCGAGGAGCGTCAGGGGGAACCATGGCGCGACCGCGACGAGCACGGTGCCGACCAGTGCGACGACCGCGCTCGTGAGGAGGGTCGTCCGCAGGCCCCGGTGTCGTACGAGGGCCGCGAACAGGGGTGTTCCGACGGTCATGGCCCAGGCGAAGGCGGTGACTGTCCAGGTTCCCTGGGCGGTGGAGACGCCCAGGGACCGCGCCATGTCGGGAAGGATGAGGACGGGTGCGTTGGCCCCGGTGGCGACGGGTGCGGCCAGGAGCGCCAGCCACAGGGCGGCCGGTCGGCGGGGTGGTGCCGGAGTGGTGAGACGAGGTGCGGAGACTGCGGTGGACACGAAGACCTCCGGATCGGTGGTGCGGGGGTGGTGGACGACGGTGCGGGATGGGTGCGTTGTTGCCAGGACGGTGGCGTCTTGAGCCCAGGACGCATGGAGCCCAGGACGCATGGAGCCCAGGAAGCATTCAGCCCAGACGCATGGAGATCAGACGCATGGAGATCAGACGGTGGTGACGACCTCGTCGTAGGCCAGGCGCGGGGAGCGCGGGTACCAGGCGTCCTCGCCCGGCTTGCCGATGTTGACGACCATCAGCGGGGTGTGGTCGTCGTCGAGGAACTCCTTCTGGACGGCGGCGAAGTCGAGGCCGGTCATCGGGCCGGCGGCCAGACCGGCTGCGCGTACGCCCACGATGAAGTAGGCGGCCTGGAGGGCGGCGTTCAGCAGGGCGGACTCCTCGCGCACCGGGCGCTCGGCGAAGAACATCTCCTTGGCCTGCGGGAAGTGCGGCAGCAGAGAGGGGAGTTCCTCGTGGAACTCGTTGTCCGCCGTCAGGATCGCGACCAGCGGTGCGGCGGCGGTCTTGGCCCGGTTGCCCTCGGCCATGTGCTGGACGAGGCGCTCGCGGGCCTCGGGGGAGCGGACCAGGGTGACGCGCAGCGGCGACTGGTTGAACGCGGTCGGGCCGTACTTGACCAGGTCGTAGATCGCCTGGACCTGCTCCTCGGTCACCGGCTCGTCGGTGAACGTGTTGGCGGTGCGGGCCTCGCGGAAGAGGAGGTCCTGGGCGGCGGCGTCAAGGGTGAGGGCGGGCGCGGACATGGGAAACCCCGTTCGTTCAAGAGTGAGAATTTCAACGTTGAGATAAAAGCATCGTGACTGGTTCAACGTCAAGTGATTCAACGTTGAGATACTCTGGGGGGACTCGACGCACGGAGGAGACAGGCCATGGACGCAGCGAATGACGGGGCGGATGCCGTGGGCACCGATGCCGTGGACGGCATCGTCGAGCAGTGGACGAAGGAGCGCCCCGACCTGGCTGACGCGCTGTGGCCCGTGCAGGTGCTCGGCAGGCTCCAGCGTCTCGGTGTCGCACTGGAGAAGGAGTTCCGGGCCTTCGCGGCCGAACGGGGTCTGGAACTCGGTGAGTTCGACGTCCTGAGCACCCTGCAGCGCTCCGGTCCTCCGTACGAACTGACTGCCGGAGCATTCCGCAAGGCAGCCATGGTCACTTCCGGGGCGATCACGAACCGCCTCGACCGGATGGAGGCCAAGGGCCTGGTCGAACGGGTCCGGGGCACCGAGGACCGGCGCTCGGTGAAGATTCGTCTCACCGGGAAGGGCCACGAGATCACTCGTGCCTACATGGTCGACCACCTGGCCGCCGAGGCCCGCATGCTCGACTCCCTCGATCGGGAGGAATGCGAGGAACTGGCGGGGAAGCTGCGCAGCCTGCTGATTTCCCTCGGCGACACCAGCATCAGGTAGCGGCACCAGCATCAAGCAACGACACCAGCATCAAGTAACACAACACTCGCCGCCGCGCCTCGACTGAGAGGATCGGGCGATGGGTCAATTCCAGTTGTTGGAGGGGTAGTTGTGTCGGAGGTCAAGGAAGAGCTCGACCGGTTGATGCGGGTCTTTCTCGGGGCGTTCACCAACACGGGAGGTTCCAGGGCGGATGTCGGCGCCGTCAGGGAGGTGTTCATTCCGCAGGGGATGATCATCAAGAACGTCGGCGGGGAGCCCGTGGTGTACGACCTTGAGGGGTTCATCGAGCCGCGGGAGAAGCTTCTCGCCGGAGGGACGCTGACGGAGTTCTCCGAATGGGAGGTCGCCGAGCGGACCGAGATCTTCGGGTCGATCGCGCACCGGTTCAGCGAGTACGGCAAGTCGGGGTTTCTCGACGGTGAGTGGTTCGAGGGGGCGGGGCGGAAGACCACTCAGTTCGTGCGGACCCCGGAGGGTTGGCGGATGAGTTCCATGGCGTGGGACGACCTGTAGAGGGCGTGGCACCGCAGGTGGAGGGCGTGGGGCGGCGCGCAGGAGGGGTCCGGTCGGCGGTGTGCGGGGCCCGGACGGTCAGTGACAACAGCGCCGCCGCCGCGCACAGTGCGCCCACCGCCGCCCAGAGCGGGTCGTACGAGCCGAAGGCGTCGCGTGCCACGCCTCCCAGGAGGGCCGTCAGGGCGGCGCCGAGCTGGTGGGCGGTGCCGAGCCAGCCGAACACGATCGCGCTGTCGTCGCCGTAGTACTCGCGGCACAGGGCGAGTACGGGCGGAACCGTCGCCAGGTCGAGCAGGCCGAAGAGGGTGACGAAGAGCAGCAGGGGCGGGCCGACCGACGCCGCCATGGTGAGGGGGAGGGTCAGCAGGAGCACGCCGCGCAGGGCGAAGCAGACGGCCAGGAGGCGGCGGGGATCCCGGCGGTCCGTCAGCCAGCCCGAGGCGATGGTGCCCGCGACGTTGAAGACGCCGATGAGGGCGAGGAGCGTCGATGCGGTGGTGGCGGGCATCCCGTGGTCGTGGGCCGCGGGTGTGAAGTGCGTCCACATGATGCCGTTCGTCGAGGCGCCGCAGACCGCGTAGGCGCAGGCCAGGAGCCAGAAGGGGCCGGTGCGGGCGGTGTCCCGCAGGACGCCGAGGGTGCGGCGGGCGGCTCCTCGTACGGGATCCGGCTTGGGGACGGCTGCGGTCGCTCCGTACGGTTTCAGGCCCGCGTCCGCCGGGTGGTCGCGCAGTACGCACCGGAGGAGCGGCGCGGTCGCGCACGCGGCGAGGGCCACCGTCACCAGGGCCGGCCGCCAGGAGAAGTGGTCGGCGAGCCGGGAGAGGGCCGGGAGGAAGACCATCTGGCCGAGCACGCTCGCGGAGGCGAGCACTCCGGTGACCAGGCCCCGGCGGTGCACGAACCAGCGCTGGGTGACCGTCGCGCCGAAGGCCAGTGCCGTCGAGCCGGTGCCGAGACCCACCAGCAGGCCCCAGAAGAGGGTGAGTTGCCACGGCTCCGTCATGACGGTGGCGGTGAGGAGGGTGCCGGTGGCGACCGTCGCGAGGGCGGTCGTGACGACGCGGCGGATGCCGTAACGGTCCATCAGGGCCGAGGCGAAGGGGGCGGTGAGCCCGTACAGCAGCATGTTGACGGACGTGGCGATGCCGATGGAGCCGCGGGACCAGCCGAATTCCCCGTGCAGAGGGGTGGTGAACAGGCCGGGGAGCGTGGAGAACGCGCCGGTGACGAGGATGGCCAGGGCGGTGGCGGCGGCCATGTACCAGGCGCGGTGGGGGGAACGGAAACTCATACGGCCGATGCTTCCGGGGCACGGGAGATCCGGCCACCGGCCAGATGGCCACCATGTGAAAGGATCTGGCCATGGCTGTTGGAGGCATTGGAGGTACTGGAGTCATTGGAGGCGACGTGAGTGATCTGAGTGGCTTGAGTGGTGGACTGCATCGGGTTGCCGTGCTCGTGCGGCCCGGGTTGCTGCCCATGGAACTGGGCATCGTGCACCAGCTGTTCGGGCGTGCCAGGTCGGCGGTGAACGAGCCCTTGTACGAGGTGGTGACCTGCACGCCCGAACCGGGCGAGATCCCGACCGACGCCGATTTCACCGTCAACGTCGCGCACGGACCGGAGGTCCTCGCGGCGGCGGACACAGTGATCGTCCCTGCCGCGCGGGAGGACTACGGGCCCCAGGCGCGCGGGCGGTTGGGACCTCGGACGGCCGCTGCCCTGGCGCGGATCCGGCCGGGAAGCCGGGTCGCGTCGATCTGTACGGGATCCTTCGTCCTCGCGGCGGCTGGGCTGCTGGAAGGGCGGCGGGCGACGACGCACTGGCGGTCGTGCGCGGAGTTCCGTGCGCTGTACCCGGAGGTGGACCTCGATCCGGACGTTCTCTATACGGACGACCGCGGAGTGCTCACCTCCGCCGGGGTCGCCTCGGGCATCGACCTCTGTCTGCACATGATCCGCAGCGACCACGGGGCCGCGGTCGCCAACGCGGTCGCACGCAACGCCGTCGTACCGCCGCACCGGGAGGGCGGCCAGGCGCAGTTCATCGAGCGGCCGGTCCCCGCCCCCGACGTCTCTTCGACGGGCCGGGCGCGCGCCTTCGCCCTCGCCCACCTCGACCGCCCGCTCACCCTCGGTGAACTCGCCGCCGAGGCGGCCATGAGCGTACGGACGTTCAGCCGCCGCTTCCGGGAGGAGACGGGCAGCACGCCGGTGCAGTGGCTGGCGCAGCAACGGGTCGGGCGGGCGCGGCAGTTGCTGGAGGAGACGGACCTGCCGGTGGACCGGGTCGCGGACGAGGCCGGATTCGGCACCGGGGCGTCGATGAGGCAGCACTTCCAGGCGGCGCTGGGGGTGTCGCCGCAGACGTACCGGGGAACGTTCCGCGGCGTGGGGTGACGCGCTGGGGCGGGGCTGATGTGCTGGGGCGGGATGACGCCCTGAGGCGGGGTGCGCTTCTCCGCGGTGCTCTCCCCGCTCACCGCCAGGGGATGTTCCGCCAAGGACTCCCCTCGTGCTCCGTCAGGAGGCGGTGGGCGGTGACGTTCTGCTCGTAGAACGTGCCGTACTCCTCCCCGTCGAAGCGCAGCACCCTGCCCAGTGCGTACCCCGCCGAGAAGGATTCCCAGGAGTCGTACGAGGACTTGCTCAGGGCGCCCGCGTACACGATGGCCTGCTCCGCCTCGGGCGGGGCGCAGTAGCGGGCCGACAGTCCCCAGCGGGCCAGGTTCACCGCGCGGCCGTAGTCGTAGGCGACCGTCGTCGAGACCCGGCCGTCCGGGGGGAGCAGGCCGTCGGCGCGGAAGCGGGCCTCGTAGCGCAGGATGCGGCGGACCAGTTCCTCCATGGACTTGATCGCGTCGTGGCCCTCGCCGTTGTCGTGCAGGTGTCCGGCGGCGGTTTCGCGCCAGAGATCGGGGGAGGGGAGCTCGCCGCCGAGTGCCCTGCGCAGGCCTTCGCGGACGCGCAGGGCGAAGTCGGGCTCGTACGGGCTGTTGCGGGCGTCCAGGAGGGCGTCCAACTGCCGTCGCCAGGTGGGATGGTCGGTGACGCCCCAGGAATCGCGGAGCTGGGCGCGCTCCTTGAGGTAGTCGCGGCAGACGGAACCCACCTCGTTCCACGGCACGCCGTTGCCCACCGCCAGGTGCACGCCGCAGGCCAGACCGTACGCGAGAGGGCCGTGCAGCGCGCCGTGCCGGATGGCGACGAGACGGTTGCGGGAGGGGGTGTCGTTCTCGGCGAAACAGCGCAGCCAGTGCGCGCGGTGCGGGGGAGTGGACGGGAGCAGGAGCTGGGCCGGGGTGCCGATGTTGACGGCGAGGAGCTGGTGCGGGTCGGTCCAGTCGAACTCGGCGATCCACTTGAGGGACACCCCGTGGAACACCATGTCCGGGTGCCACGGCGGCAGCATCCCGCGCGTGAGTACGGGTTTGCAGGTGCGGCCCGCCGGGTCCGGGTGCGGACGCCAGTACACCCAGTCGGGGTCCGCGTCGACCTGGGCCCTGGACGCCGGAATGTAGAGCTCGGCGCCCGCGAGGACGCGTATCTGGGCGTCGACGTCGCCGCGCATTCCCGCGTCGTGGAGCAGGAGTTCGGTCTCGGACGGAGGTGTCCAGGTCAGCGGAGCCGGGGGAGTCACGGGTGCCGTGGGGCTCAGGTGCTGGTGGGGCCGGTGGGGATTCATGACCAGGGGATGTTCCGGTAGGGGCTGGTGGGGTCCTGGGTGAGGATGCGGTGCTGGATGAGGGACTCCTGATACTTGCGGGCGGCGATTTCGACCCCGTCCTCGTCGAAGGACAGTAGGCGGCGAAGGGCATAGCCCAGGGAGAAGTCGGCCCAGGAGGTGTACGCCCGGCGGGCCGCCTCGTCGATGGTCAGTACGGCCTGTTCGGCTTCCGGCGGTGAGATGTAGCGGGCGCCCAGGGCCAGTCGTACGACATTGACCGCACGCCCGAGGTCGAAGGCGGCAAAGGTGTCGATCCGTCCGTCGGGCGCGAGGACGCCGTCCGCCCGGAACCGCTCCTCGTAGCGGACGACGGTCCGCACCGTCACGGCCGCCTCCGCCAGGTCGGCCGTGGACGCGTCGTGCCTGCGCAGCGCGTCGGTGACGGCGGCCGACCACTCCTCGTACGACGGGTTGCGTTCCAGCCGTCGTACGAGCGTCCGCCTTGCCTGCAGTACGAACTCCTGGACGCGGCCCACGAGCCGGGTGGCCAGCAGCGCGTCGAGCGTTTCCCGGAAGTCGGCACGGTTGCGGACGCGCCAGGGGCTGCGGAGGCGGTCGATGTCGGTGGCGTAGTCCTCGTAGGCGGCGCCGAGCGCGTTCCAGACGAGGCCGTTGTGGACGGCCAGTTGCGCGCCGAGGGCGAGGCCGTGTGCGACGGGGCCGTGCAGGGGGCCGCCGTGGTGCGTGAGGAGCCGGCCGCCCTGCTGCCCGCCGGTGCGTGCACAGGCGTCCTCCCAGGCCTTGCGGTGCTTGGCGCGCGCGTCGAGCGTCATCGCGAACGGGGTGCCGTGGTTGAGCGCGAGCAGCCACTTGTTGTCCGGCCAGATGCGGGCGAGTTCGGCGAGCGTGATCTGCCGGAACACCCATTCCGGATGCCACGGCGGCAGCATTCCGGGGGTCAGGACGGGGACGCAGGTACGGCGGGTGGCGGGGTCGCGGTGGGTGGGGAGCGGCGGGGCGTAGCCGGGGGTGTCGGCGTGGAGGCGGGGGAGGAGGAGGTAGAGCCGGGTGCAGGAGAGGATGTCCAGGACTTCGTCGGTCCTGGGGTGGCTGCTTCGGCCCTCGCCTCCGCGTTCGGCCGCGGTGCCGCTTCCGGTGGGGCGGTGGGGTGCGTACGCCGCGTGCAGCCTGCGCTCGATTTCCGTTGGCGCGGACGGCCCGCCGACATCCGCCGCTGGTCCTGTCTCCGGTCCTGTACCCATCCCCGTGATCACTTGCCGATCCTACGAAACGCGGTGGCGGGGGGTGACGAGAGGTGCGCGTGGGGCGGCCGACAGGCCCTGGCTCCCGCTTCGGGGACAGTACCTGTGCCGCGTACGGCGGGCCGGAAACCTCGTGGTCACGGCGGTCGTGCTGTGGCAGGCTCCCCGCTGTGACCAGCCACGACACCAGTAACAGCGAGGACGGCATCCGCATCACCCCGTTCGCCGCGCGTCCTGCCCTGATCGGCCGGGCCTACGAAATCGCCGACACCTGGCCGGAGTTCACCTCCCACGAACCGGTCGTGGGGGCTCTTCTGGGCCGGGTGGTCGAGGAGTTCCCGGAGTACTGCGTGGTGGCCACCGACGGGGACCGCGTCGTCGCGCGCGGGTTCAGCGTGCCCTTCAACGCGGTGCTCGAAGGCCGCGAGGAGATGCCTGACCGGGGCTGGGACCAAGTGCTGCTGTGGGCGTTCGCGGACCGGCGGCACGGGAATCCGCCCACGGTCGCCGGCGCGCTGGAGATCACCGTGGACGCCGACCACCTCGGCCGCGGGCTGTCGTACCGCATGCTCGCCGCGATGCGCGAAGCCGTCGGCAGCCAGGGCCACCACACCCTCCTCGCCCCGGTGCGCCCCAACGCCAAGCACCTCCGGCCCCGCGTCCCCATGGCCGCCTACCTCGAAGACCTCCGGGAGGACGGGCTTCCGGCCGACCCGTGGGTACGTGTCCACGTCAAGGCAGGCGGCATCGTCGAGAGGATCGCGCCCGCGTCGATGACGGTCAGCGGCTCCCTCGCCGAGTGGCGGCAGTGGACCGGCCTGCCCTTCGACAGGGAGGGCGAGGTCGAGGTTCCCGGCGCGCTCGTCCCCGTGCAGTGCTCTCTCGTCCACGACCGTGCCGTGTACGTCGAGCCGAATGTGTGGGTACGCCACCGGGTGCCGCGCAGCGCCGAGTAGGCGCCGGCGCGCCGGATGCGTCCGAGCGAGCCTGAGCGCGCCGGTCAGCCGGGTAGGCGTCGGGCCGCCCGCGCCGGTCAGCCGCGTACGCGTCGGGCCGCCCGCGCCGCCGTCTCCCGAAGCCAGATGTGGGCCGGGTCGTGGGTGTGGACCGGGTGCCACCACATCGCCTCGCGCACCGGCACCGCCTCGAAGGGGCAGGGGAGGATCCGTACCGCTGCCAGGCCCGCCACCCGTCGGGCCAGCCGTTCCTGGATCATCGCGACCCGGCGCGTTCCCTCCACCAGGTACGGCAGCAACTGGAAGGTCTGGACCGAGACCTCCACCCGCGGACTGACCCCGATCATGCTCAGCTGCCGCGCGGCCGGTGCGTCGTACGGGCGCTGATAGACCGCCCACGGCAGCCGGGCCAGGTCGGCGAGGGTGAGTTCCGCACCGATCTCCGGGTGGTCGTCGGCGACCAGGCACACCCACCGGTCGGTGAGCAGGTCCACGGAAGGGAAGCCGTCGATGATGCCGTGCGGCATCAGCAGGCCGTCCACGGAGGTCAGTTCGGCCGCGGTGTTCTCGACCACGGCCGGGGTGCTCTGACGGAAGGTGAGGCGGATGTTCGGGGCTTCGTCGTGTACGAGACGGCTCAGCGCGGCTCCGAAGACCGCCGCCCCGTAGTCCGAACCGAGCAGCGTGAACTCCCGCGTCTCGGCTGCCGGGTCGAACTCCGCCTGGCTGCTGAAGACCCTGTCGAGGAGGTCGCAGGCGGTGGCGCTGCGGTCGCGCAGGACGACGCCGAGCGGGGTGAGTGCGTAGGAGTTGCCCGTACGGGTGAGGAGCGGGTCGCCGAAGTGCCGGCGCAGGCGGGCGAGCGCGGCGCTCGTCGCGGGCTGGCTCAGGCCGATGCGCTCGCCCGCCCGGGTCACGTTGCGCTCGTCGAGCAGGGCGCGCAGCGCGACGACGAGATTGAGGTCGAGACGGGAGAGGTGCACCGGGTGGTCCAGCCTTTGCCAGAGGTATCTGCTGTGTGGATGACCAGCATATGAAGGATTGATTTCCGTGATTGTGCGGGTGGGGCGAGAGTGGTTCCGAACCCCGTAGGAGGAGACCTCGTGGCAACACCCCGCACACGCCAACTGCCCAGCACGGACCGCCTGTTCCTGCCTGACGCGCCCTTCGCGCTGGGTACGTTCTCCGATCCGGCCGCCGGTCCGGGGAGCCCCGAGTTCCCGGGCCTGGTGGTACGGGACCGGGTGCTGGATCTGAGAGGGGAGCTCGGACTCCGTGGCGTGGGAGACGCGGGAGATGTGGGAGACGTGGGAGAGGTAGGGGGCGTACGGGAGATACGAGATGTACGAGACGTACGGGACCTCCTGGAGCGGTGGGAGGAGGTACTGCCCGTGCTGCGCGAGCTGGCCGAAGGGAATTCAGGCGACGAGGCGGATTCGGGCGACTGGACGCAGGTCTCCTGCCTGGAGGTCCACGCGCCCGTCGCTCCCCGCCAGGTCTTCCAGTCCGGCGCCAACTACCGCCGCCACGTCATCGATCTCGAACTCGCCCACCGCCCCGCCGACGACCCCCGCACCGAGGACGAGGCGCGTGCCGAGGTCGCGGCGCTCATGGACCGGCGGGCCGCAGAGGACCTCCCGTACGTCTTCATCGGGCTGCCGAGCGCGATCACCGGACCGTACGACGACGTCGTGCTGCCCGCCTCCTGCGCGAAGCCGGACTGGGAGCTGGAGCTGGCCGTCGTCATCGGCCGCCCCGCCCACCAGGTCTCCGTGGAGGAAGCGCTCGGCCACGTCGCGGGCTACACCGTCGCCAACGACCTCACCGACCGCGCCGCCGTCTTCCGCCGGGACATGCCCGCCATCGGCACGGACTGGCTGGCCGCGAAGAACGCTCCCGGCTTCACGCCGCTGGGGCCGTGGCTGGTCCCGGCGGAGTTCGTCGCCGACCCTGGTGACCTGCGGGTGGAGCTGAAGCTCAACGGCGAGACCATGCAGGACGAGTCCACCAAGGACATGATCTTCGGCGTCGCCCGCATGGTGTCGTACGCCTCGCAGTCGGCCCTGCTCCTGCCCGGAGACCTCGTGCTGACCGGCAGTCCGGCAGGCAACGGCCTCCACTGGGGGCGGCTGCTGCGCGACGGCGACGTGATGGAGGGCTCGGTGACCGGGCTCGGTGCGCAGCGCACGCGGTGTGTGGGGGAGTCGCGGTGAGCGCGGGCGACGGGAACCCGGACCCGCGCGATCCCGAAGGGGAGATCGCCGCCGCCGCGAAGGCGTACTCCAACTGGGGCCGCTGGGGCCCCGACGACGTCCTCGGCACCCTCAACTTCCTCGACGCCGCCAAGCGCCGCGAAGGCGCGGCACTCGTCCGGCGCGGAATCAGCTTCTCGCTCTCCCAGTCCTTCGGCGCGGAAGGGCCGCAGAAGGGCTGGCGCCGCCGCACCAACCCCGTGCACACCATGCTCGACACCGGCACCGACGCCGCCCTCGGCAACCAGGGCTTCCCGCACGGCATCGGCGGCGCGGACGACGTCATCGCGATGCCGCTCCAGTGCTCGACGCAGTGGGACGGGCTCGGCCACATCTTCGACCACGGCAAGGCGTGGAACGGCCGCCCGGCGGAACGGGTCGTCACCTCCGAGGGCGACCTCGTCACCGGCATCGAGCACATGGCGCCGTACGTCGCCGGGCGCGGGGTGCTGCTGGACGTGGGGCTCGTGACCGGCGAGGACGGCGAACTCCCCGACGGTTTCGCCGTCACCGAAGCCCACTTGACCGCGACCGCCGAGGCGCACGGCGTGCACGTCGGACGCGGTGACCTCGTCGCCGTCCGTACGGGACACCTGTCGCGGGGCCGCCGCGCGGGGGGGGGCGGCGACGCGGGCGGGGCCGCTCCCCGCCGCTCCCTC
>NZ_JBSGZD010000135.1:0-19724 GCF_053610825.1 Streptomyces sp. NPDC054863
ACGACCAGGTCAAGATCCGTGGCTACCGCATCGAACTCGGCGAGATCGAAGCGGCACTCACCGCCCACCCACAGGTCCGCAACGCCGTCGTCGTCACACGCGAGGACAGCCCCGGCGACAAGCGGATCGTCGGCTACCTCGTACCGGCGGATCCGGACACCGCTCTGCCCCCGGGCGCCGAACTGGCCGCCCACTGCGGTGAATCGCTGCCCTCCTACATGGTGCCTTCGGCCTTCGTCGCCCTGGACGCCGTCCCGCTGACCGCCAACGGCAAACTCGACGTCCGGACCCTGCCCGCGCCCGACCAGGACGCCTTCGCACGATCCGCGTACACGGCCCCACGTACCCCGGCCGAGGAGCGCATAGCAGCCGTGTGGCGAGAAGTGCTGGGCGTGGAACGCATCGGAATCCACGACAGCTTCTTCGACCTGGGCGGCGACTCCATCCGCGCCGTCGCACTCGTCGGGTCGCTGCGCGCCGAGAGCCTGGACGTCACGGTCGGCGACGTCTTCAAGCACCGTACGGTCGCCTCCCTGGGTGAACTCCTCGGCGGGCGCGGTGACTTGGCTGAGCGCGACGCCCTCGTCGCCCCCTTCGCCCTGATCTCCGCCGACGACCTGGCCAAGCTCCCGGCAGGCCTCGTCGACGCCTACCCGATGTCGCAGGTGCAGACCGGGATGGTGGTGGAGATGCTGGGCGGCGGCGACGCCTACCGCAGCTTCATCTCCTACCGGATCTCCGACCGTCACGTCTTCGACGAGGACGCCCTGCGCAGAGCGGCCCGTACGGTCGTCGACCGGCACGAAATGCTGCGCACATCGTTCGACCTGCACACCTACTCGGCCCCGATGCAGCTGGTGCACACCGAGGTCGAGGTGCCCCTCGCCGTCCACCAGGTGCCCGCGGGCGACTCCGACGCGCGGGCCGCCGGTGCCCCCGGCGAAGCGCTGATGGGCCTTCTGATGGCCGAACGCAATGCCGAAATAGACCTGAACAGCGCTCCGTTGCTGCGCATCACCGCCTACGTCGAGGGGGGCGGCGACGGCTGGTGGCTGTCGATAGCCCGACCGCACGCCATCACCGAGGGCTGGAGCCACAACTGGCTGCTGGCCGAGCTCATGGACAGCTACCGCAGGCTGCGTGACGGCCAGGAGCCCGAGGCCCACGAGGCTCCCGCAGTCCGCTACGCCGACTACATCGCCGCCGAACTGGCCTCCCTGGCATCGCAGGAGGACGCTGACTACTGGCGTGAAGTGGTCGACACCCACCCGCCGTTCACGCTCCCCGACGGCTGGACCAGCGACGAGGCCGAGGGCGAGAGCTACGACCTGCACATACCACTGGACGACATCGAGGACTCCCTGCGGGCCCTGGCCACCCGGCTGCGGGTCTCCGTCAAGAGCGTCCTGCTCGCCGCGCACCTCAAGGTGATGAGCCAGCTCACCGAGGCCCCGGCCTTCCAAGTGGGTCTGGTCTGTGACGCCCGCCCCGAAATGCTCGGCGCGGACCGCGTCTACGGCATGCACCTCAACACCGTGCCCTTCGCCTTCGACCGCTCCGCCGCCACCTGGCGCGAGCTGGTGCTCCAGGTCTTCGACCGCGAGGTCGACCTGTGGCCGCACCGCCGCTACCCCTTCCCCGCCATGCAGCGCGAGTGGCGCGGCGGCCGACTGGTCACGGTCGCCTTCAACTACGTCGACCTGCCGCAGCCGGCAGCGGCGGGCAGCGCGGACGACATCCGGGCCGATGCCCGGTTCGGCATCTCCCAGACCGAGTTCGACATCACCCTGCACTGCCGCGGCAACCGGATGAACCTGACGACCAGTACCGCGGTCCTCGGCCGCGCCGACGGCGAGCGGCTGCGGGGCATGTACCGCGCAGTCCTGGAGGCCATGGCGGCCAACGCCGACGGGGACGCCCGTGCCACCCGTCTGCCCGCGGGTGAGCGCCAGTTGCTGCTGGAGACGTTCACCGCCACCGGCCTGGACCCCGTCGACCTCTGCGTACCGCAGGAGTTCGAGAGCCGGGCCGCCGCCACCCCGCAGGCCGTTGCGATCGTCACGGACGGCTCGGTGACCAGTTACGAGGAGCTCAACGACCGGGCCAACCGGCTCGCACACCATCTGCGCGAACTCGGCGTCGGCCCCGAGGTCCTGGTCGGCATCTGCCTGGAGCGCTCACCCGAGCTGATACTGGCCGTACTGGCCGTCCTCAAGGCGGGCGGAGCCTATCTGCCCCTCGACCCGGAAGCGCCCGCAGAGCGCCTCGGCTTCATGGTCGAGGACGCCGGATCGGGCTTCCTGCTCACCCGCCGCGGCCTGCTCGACGCGGTGCGGCGGACGGACCGGGTCACCACCGTCCTGCTGGACGAGCCGGAGTCCTTCGGCGAGCGGTCGTCGGCCAATCCCGAGCCGCTCCACGCCCGGGACAACCTCGCCTATGTCATCTACACCTCCGGTTCGACCGGCAGGCCCAAGGGCGCGATGGTCCGCCGCGACGGCATGGGCAACCACCTCCTGGCCAAGATCGAGGACCTCGGCATGAAGGCCGGCGACAGCCTCGTCTTCAACGCGCCCCCGGCGTTCGACATCTCGGTGTGGCAGATGCTCTCGCCGCTGGTCGTCGGCGGCCGTGTTCGGGTCGTCGACACGAACACCGCGCTCGACCCCGGGGCGCTGTTCGACAGGGTCGCCGGCGAGGAGTTGTCCCTGCTGGAGGTCGTACCGTCGCTGCTCCGTACCGGCCTGGACTTCTGGGACGCCGGAGCCGGCGCACCCGCGCTGCCCCACCTGCGCCGTCTCGTGGTCACCGGCGAGGTGCTCCCCGCCGAGCTGTGCACCCGCTGGCTGGCCCGCTTCCCCGGCATTCCCCTCGTCAACGCCTACGGGCCCACCGAGTGCTCGGACGACGTCACGCACGCCGTTCTGTCCGGTGAAGTCCCGCGCGGCCGGGTGCCGATCGGCGAGCCGATCAGGAACACCAGGCTGTACGTCCTCGACGAACGGCTCCAGCCGGTGCCCGTCGGGGTGGCCGGTGAGCTGTACGTCGGCGGCGCCGGGGTCGGCCGCGGCTATCGGGGCCGGAGTGCCCTCACCGCAGAACGCTTCGTCCCCGACCCGTACGGACCGGCGGGCACCCGGCTCTACCGCACCGGCGACCTCGTCACCTGGCGTCCCGACCACAGCCTCGACTTCCTCGGCCGCATCGACGACCAGGTGAAGGTGCGCGGCCACCGCATCGAACTCGGCGAGATCGAGACGGCGTTGGGCGCACACCCACAGGTGCGCCAGGCCGTCGTGGTCGTCCGCGAGGAGCGTTTGGTGGGCTACTTCACCGCGCACGACGGCACTGCGCAGGACGTCACCGCGCAGGACCTCAACGGGCAGGACGTCACCGCGCCGGACGCTCAAGGTGCGCCCAGCGAGCAGTCCGCCACCCCGGAGGAGCTGCGCGACTGGCTCGCCCGGACCCTGCCGGAGTACATGGTGCCCTCGGCGTTCGTCCGGCTCGACGCGATCCCGCTGACCCCCAACGGCAAGGTCGACAAGCGTGCGCTGCCCGCACCCGGCGACGACTCCTTCGCCCGCGGCGAGTACCTGGCCCCGCGCACCGAGGTCGAACGGAAGGTCGCCGAGGTCTGGCGGCAGGCGCTCGGACTGGAACAGGTCGGGGTCCGGGACGGCTTCTTCGACCTGGGCGGCGATTCCATCAGGGCCGTGGCGCTGGTCGGCGCACTGCGTGCGGAAGGCGTGGACATCGCCGTACGGGACGTCTTCGAGGCCCGTACGGTCGAGCGGCTGGTCGAGCTGATCGCTGACCGTGGCCGACTGACTGCGGCCGACCAGGCCTTCGTGGAACCCTTCTCGCTGATTTCGGACGGGGACCGGGCGAAGATCCCGGCGGGCGTGGTGGACGCCTACCCGATGGGCCGCACCCAGCTCGGAATGCTCATCGAGATGATCGACAGCGACCGGAATCCCTACCACATCATCAACACCTTCCGGGTCGTCGACGACAAGCCACTGGCCCCGGACGCACTGCGGCGAGCGGCCTCGGTCCTGGCCGCCCGTCACGAGGTGCTGCGTACCTCCTTCCGGCTCACCGGCTTCTCCGCCCCCATGCAGCTGGTACACGAAACCGTCGAGATTCCGGTCCAGGTGCACGAGGTGCGCGGTTTGGACGAGGACGAACTCACGGCAGCACGCTTTGAGTTGATGAGGCAGCAGCGGGCCGCGACCTTCGACGTCGACCGGGCGCCGCTCTTTCGGATACTTGCCCACGACGAGAGCGACGAGGCGTGGTGGGTGACCTTCACCCAGTCCCATGCGATCACCGAGGGCTGGAGCTACCACCAGCTGCTGGTCGAACTCCTCGACTGCTACCGGGCGATCCGCGACGGCCGGGAACCGGAGCCGTACGAGATTCCGCAGGTCCGCTTCGCCGACTCGGTCGCCGCCGAGCTGGAGTCCCTCGCGTCCGTCGAGGACCAGGCGTACTGGCGCGGCATCGCCAGCGAGCACGTGCCGGTGACGCTGCCGGCCGAGTGGGCGGGGGAGGGCGACGAACTCCTCTACTGCGAGGTTCCCTTCGACGACCTCGCCGACAAGCTGCGCGCGCTGGCCGGCTCGGCACACGTGTCGATGAAGAGCGTCCTGCTCGCCGCCCACATGAAGGTAATGGGCCAGATCACCGACGAACCCGCCTTCCATTCGGGCCTCGTCGTCGACACCCGCCCCGAGGCGCTGGGCGCCGACCGGGTACTGGGCATGTACCTCAACACGCTGCCGCTGGCCGTCGACCGCTCGGCGCGCACCTGGCGCGAGCTGGTCGCCCAGATATTCTCCCGCGAAGTCGAACTGTGGACGCACCGCCGCTATCCGATGCCCGTCGTACAGCACGAGTGGGGCGGCGGCCGACTGGTCAACGTCTACTTCAACTACATCGACTTCCACCAGGTCGACACCGGCGCGGTCGCCAACGAGACACGCATGACCAGTGCGACCAACGAGTTCGACCTGACCGTCTTCAACCGGGGCAACCGCCTCTACGTCAACACCAGCGCCAACGTCATGACCCGGGCCCACACCGACCGGCTGGCCGGCATGTACCGCGCAGTGCTGGAAGCAATGGCAGCCGACGCCGACGGTGACGCCCGCGCCGTGTACCTCCCCGCAGGCGAGCGCGAACAGCTCCTGGAAGCGGCCACCCGGGGTGGCGGCGCACAGAGCGAAGCAGTGCAGGACTGTGTCCACGAGCTGTTCGAGAAGCAGGCGGCCCGCACGCCGGACGCGGTCGCGGTGATCGCCGCGGGAACCTCGCTCTCCTACGCGGAGGTCGAGGAACGGGCCAATCGGCTCGCGCACCATCTGCGCACGTTGGGCGCGGGACCGGAGAAGCTCGTGGGTGTCTGCCTGCCGCGCGGCGCGGATCTGGTTCCCACGCTGCTGGGCGTACTGAAGTCGGGCGCTGCCTATCTGCCGCTCGACCCGGCCAATCCGGCCGACCGGCTGGCCTATGTGCTGGGCGACGCGGGTGCGGCCGTGGTGGTCACCGACTCGGGTTCGCTGCCGCTGATCGAGTCGGCCCACGACGGCGGATTCGTCGTCCTGGACCGTGACCGGGAGGCACTGGCCGCCGCCCCGGCGACCGCGCCCGCCCACCTCACCGGACCGGACAACTCGGTCTACGTCATCTACACCTCGGGCTCCACCGGAAAGCCCAAGGGCGTCACACTCACCCATGCCAATGTCGTACGGCTTCTGGCCACCGCTCAGGAGCACTACGCGTTCGACGAGGTCGACGTCTGGTCGATGGCCCACTCGTACGCCTTCGACGTCTCGGTCTTCGAGATGTGGGGAGCGCTGCTGCACGGCGGCACCCTCGTCGTCGTACCGCGCGACGTGACCGGTTCGCCCGAGGAGTTCCTCGATCTGCTGGTCGAGCACGAGGTGACGGTGCTGAGCCAGACCCCCTCCGCGTTCCGCTCGCTGGTGGCCGCGGTCGCCGACGGAGATCGGCGCGTCAAGCAGCTGTCCCTGCGCGCCGTGGTGTTCGCGGGGGAGAAGCTGGAGATCGGCGAACTGCTGCCCTGGACGCAGGAGTTGGGGCTGGGACGGGTGGCACTCGTCAACATGTACGGGATCACCGAGACCACCGTGCACACCACTTACCACCGGATCACCAAGCGCGACCTGGAGCCGGGCGCGGGCAACCCGATCGGGCGGCCCCTGTCCGACCTCACGGTCCATCTTCTGGACCCGTACGGCAATCTGGTACCGGTCGGGACCCGCGGCGAGATTCATGTCGGTGGTCCGGGTGTGGCCCGCGGTTATCTGAATCGTCCCGGGCTGACCGCGGAGCGGTTCGTGCCCGACCCGTTCGGTCCGCCCGGTGCCCGTCTGTACCGTTCGGGGGACCTTGCCCGCCGGCGGCCCGACGGGAGTCTGGACTTCCTGGGGCGCATCGACGACCAGGTCAAGATCCGTGGCTACCGCATCGAACTCGGCGAGATCGAAGCGGCACTCACCGCCCACCCACAGGTCCGCAACGCCGTCGTCGTCACACGCGAGGACAGCCCCGGCGACAAGCGGATCGTCGCCTACCTCGTACCGGCGGATCCGGACGCAACCGCACCGGACCCCGGTGAACTGCGCGCATGGCTCGGGCGGACCCTGCCCGACTACATGGTTCCGGCCGCGTACCGGACGCTGGAGAGGATCCCGCTGACCGCCAACGGCAAGCTCGACAAACGAGCCCTGCCCGCACCGGACCGCAGCGCCTTCGCCGGGGCCGCCTACGCGCCGCCGCGCAACCCGGTGGAGGAGCAGATCGCGTGCATCTGGCGCGCTGCGCTCGGGGTGGAACGCGTCGGAGTCCACGACGGCTTCTTCGACCTGGGCGGCGACTCCATCAAGGTCGTCATGACGGTGGGGGAGATGCGCCGGGCGGGGCTCGACGTCACCGCACGCGAGGTGCTGGAACACCAGACCATCGGCGCCCTGTGCGCCAAGCTGGCCGACCGGTCGGGGCTTTCCCAACAGGCCGTCGCAGTGAAGCCGTTCACACTTCTGAGCGAGTCCGACCGGGGCAGGCTTCCTGCGGGCATCGTCGACGCCTACCCGCTGTCGCAGACGCAGACCGGCATGCTTGCGGAGATGCTCTCCGGTGCCGAAGGGCCGCGCAGCTACCACCGCGTGGTGTCGGTACGCGTCGGCGCGGACGAACCGTTCTCCCGCGAGCCCCTCCAGCGCACCCTCCAGGAGCTCATCTCCCGGCACGAGGCACTGCGCACCACCGTCGACACCGAGTCCTGCTCCGTACCGGTCCAACTGGTTCACGCCACTGCCGAGGTCCCGCTGAGAGTGGTCGACCTGACCGGGGCGAGCGAGGAGGAGCAGCACCGGGCCACGGTGGAGCTGTTGGCGGAGGAGGCCCGCACCCCGCTCCCGCACGACACCGCTCCGCTGCTGCGGCTGGTGGTGCAGCGCTTCGGAGACGGCAGCTGGCAGCTGACCCTCACCCAGTCGCACCTGATCGTGGACGGCTGGACCTTCCACCTGCTGCGCGGTGAACTCCTGGACACCTACCGGGCGTTCCGCGACGGCGCGGAGATCACGGCGTACGAACCGCCGTCGGTCAGGTTCGCCGACACCATCGCCGGAGAACTTCTTGCGCTGGATGCCGCGGAGGACCGCGCCCACTGGCGTTCGGTCGTCGAGGGCAATGCCAGGTTCACCCTGCCGGAAGGCTGGGGCGAGAAGCCCGGAGCGCCGCAGGGAAGCCATCGAATCGGCATCCGGTTCGATGAACTCGCCGAGCAGTTGCGGATGTTGGCCTCGGAGGCGGGGGTGCCTGTCAAGAGCGTCCTGCTCGCGGCCCACCTCAAGGTGCTGAGCAGACTCACTCCCGAGCACCGGTTCCACTCCGGACTGGTCACCCACTGCCGACCGGAGGCCCCGGGCGCCGAGCGGGTCTACGGCACGCACCTGAACACCCTTCCCTTCCCTGCCGAGTTGGCGGCCCCCACCTGGGGAGAGCTGGTGCGCCAGGTCTTCGCCCACGAGCTGAAGCTGTGGCAGCACCGGTACTTCCCGATGCCCGCCATCCAGCACGAACTCACCGGCGGCGAGCGGATGATCGACGTCTATTTCAGTTACGAGGACTTCGGGACACGCGACGACTTCGGGACGCGCGGCACGGATCAGGCCCCGGCCGGCGGGACCGCTGACGGGCAGCCGATGGGCTTCAGCCACAACGAGTTCCCGCTGGGCGTCACCGCCCACGGCTCGGGCTTGACCCTGAACGCCGACAGCCGTGTGCTGAGCCGCGCCAACCTGGAGCGCCTCGCCTCCATGTACCTGGCGGTACTGAAGGAAATGACGGCCGGCGCACAGGGCGAAGCACGGGCGGCGGTACTGCCCGAGGGCGAGTGGGAGCTCGGGTCCGAGTGGGCCACCGGCCCCGCGAGCCCGCTGGACTGGTGCCCACCGCAGCGGTTCGAGCAGTGTGCGGCCCGGACGCCCGACGCGCCCGCGGTGATCACGGACGGTGCCCCGGTGTCGTACGCGGAGCTGGACGCCGAGGCGAACCGGATCGCGCACCACCTGCGCGCTGCCGGAGTCGGTGCCGGGGCGACGGTGGGCCTGCTGCTCGGCCGCAGTGCCGGGATGCTGGCGTCCGTTCTGGCCGTCTGGAAGGCGGGTGCCGCGTACGTACCGCTGGACCCGGACTTCCCGGCGGAGCGGCTGAGTTGGCTGCTTGCCGATACGGGTGCGTCGGCCGTGGTCACGACCACGGCGTACGCCGGCGGCGGCTGGGCATTCGGCGGCGAGTTCATCCTGCTGGACCGGGACCGGGCGGCGATCTCCGCCCGTCCGGACACAGCGCCCGAGCGCGCCACCGACCCGGACGGCATCGCCTATGTGATCTACACCTCCGGCTCCACCGGCCGGCCCAAGGGCGTTCAGGTCACCCACCGCGGGCTGGCGAACTTCCTCGGCCACGGCCTGGACCGCTATCTGGAGGACGGCCGGCACGGCGCTCCGCTGCTTTCGTCCGTCGCCTTCGACATGGTGGTCTCCACCATGCTGACGCCCCTGATGGGAAGCCTGCCGGTGCACGTCTTCCCGCAGGGACGGGCGTTGAGCGAACTCGGCGCCTGGCTGGCCGATACCGGCCCGTTCGACTTCGTACATCTCACTCCCGGCCATCTCGACCTGATATCCGGCCAGTTGCAGGGGGAGCGGTTGCCCGCCCTGGCCCGGGTGATGGTGGTCGGCGGCGAGAAGATGACCGACCGGAGCGTCGCCCAGGCGCGGCAACTGGTGGGCGACGGACGGGTGTACAACTCGTACGGGCCCACGGAAATCACCGTCACCAGCAGTGAGTTCCTGGTCGTCGAACCGCACACCGCCCCGTCCGTGCCGATCGGACGCCCGCTGGCGAACCTCACCACCCGGGTCCTGGACGAGTGGCTCCAGCCGGTGCCGCGCGGAGTGGTCGGTGAGCTGTACGTCGGCGGGACGGGGGTGGCCCGCGGCTATCTGGACCGGCCCGCCCTCAGTGCCGAGAAGTTCGTGCCCGATCCGTACGGCGCACCGGGTGAGCGGCTGTACCGGACCGGTGACCTGGCGCGCGTACTGCCCGACGGCGACGTCGACTTCCTGGGTCGCAGCGACGGGCAGGTCAAGCTCCGTGGCTATCGGATCGAACCCGGGGAGATCGAGGCCGAGTTGGCCGGGCACCCGCGGATCGCGGACGCCCGGGTGGCGCTGCACGGACAGGACACGGACGAAGCACGGCTCGTCGCCTATCTCGTCCGGCCCGGTGCCGAGCCTGATACCAAGGCCGACAACGGCAACGGCGACGTCGGCGAGGGGATGCCGACCCCTGCCGAGCTGCGCTCCGCACTGGGCCGGAACCTGCCGGACTACATGATTCCGGCAGCCTTCGTGACGCTGGACGCCCTCCCGCTCAACGCCAACGGCAAGCTGGACCACGCCCGGCTGCCTTCCCCGGACGGCGACGCTTTCGCCCGGCACACGTACGAGGCTCCTCGTACGGCAACCGAGAAGTGGCTCGCCGAGGTCTGGTCCGAGGTGCTGGGTACCGAACGCGTCGGCCGCGAGGACCGCTTCTTCGCGCTGGGCGGCCACTCGATCCTGGTCTTCCAGGTCATCGGTGCGGCCCGCCGGGCCGGGCTGCCGCTCTCGCTGCTGATGATCTACCGGGACGACAGCGTCGCGGCGGTGGCAGCGGCCGTCGACGAGGCGCTCGCCGCGCAGCCCGTACGGTCCGCGGAGACGGCCGCCGACCCCCACCGCGCGACCGTCGGCTCCTCGGCCCCCGACCCATCGGCCCCCGACCCATCGGCCCCCGGCCCCTTGGACCTGGCCGCCCGGCACGTTCCCGGCACGAGCGTCGCAGTGATCGCGGACGGCGAGCTGGTGGCCGTGGAAACCCAGGGTGTACGGGACGCGTCCGGAGCCGAACAGGTCACCCCGGACACGCTGTTCCAAGTGGGCTCGCTCAGCAAGCTGATCACCGCACTGGGGGTCCTGCGGCTGGCGGAGCAGGGGATCGTGGACCTCGACGAGGACGTCAACACCTACCTCGTCCAGTGGCACGTACCCGACGGCGCGCGCATCACCCTGCGCCAACTGCTCGGCCACATGTCCGGTCTCGTGCCGACCCCGGCCGTGGGCCAGGCGCGCGGTGAGGAACTCGTCGCGCTGCCGGACCTGTTGCACGGAAGGCATCCGCTGCTCGGTCCGCCGATCCGCACCGAGCTGGAACCCGGCCGGGTGTTCCGCAAGGCCAATGTCCACTTTTCGGTGGCCCAGCAGGTGGTGACGGACGCCACCGGCGAGACGTTCGACCAGGTCCTGCGACATCTGGTGTTCGCGCCGTTGGGCATGGACGCCAGCAGCTTCGACCAGTCCTGGCCCATGACCTCGGGCCACCCGGTTGCGGTGGGGCACGACGAGGCCGGGCAGCCGCTGGAAGGCGGCTGGCGGCTACGGCCGGACGCCGCAGGAGGCGGGCTGTGGACGACGGCGAGCGATGCGGCCAAGGCGCTGCTGGAGATCCGCCGTTCCTACCTGGAGAGGCCGCTGGCGCTGCTGCGGCCCGAGAGCGCACGGCAGCTGCTGACCCCGCAGCATCCGCACAGCGCGTACGGGCTCGGGGCGGTGGTCGACGACCTCGGCGACGACGTCCAGTTCGGGCACGGCGGCGCGGGCGGTGGCTATCACGCGCTGGCCATGTGCCGGATCGGGAGCGGCACCGGGTTCGTGGTGCTGACCAACGGAGAGGCGGGGGACGAGGTGGCTGGACGTTGCGTTCCGCTGCTGGAGCCGGGGCAGGCTGCACGGATCCAGGCTGCACGGCGCCGGGCCGGGGGCCGGTCCTTGTGAGTATCAGTGGCGAACCCGCCGTCGAGACGGCCGGGGAGCAGCGGCCCCCGGAGCCGCTGCGCAAGAACCGTGACTTCCTGCGGCTGTGGATCGGTGCGGGCGTCTCCGTACTCGGTGACCGGACGGCCACCGTCTCCTACCCGCTGCTGATGCTCTGGTACGGATCGCCCACCCAGGCCGGCCTGGTGAGCTTCGCAGGGCTGTTGCCGATGCTGCTGGTCCAGCTGCCGGCCGGAGTCGTGGTGGACCGGCTGGACCGCCGCAAGACGATGATCACCTGCGACGCGGTCGGGCTGCTGGCCATGGCCAGCGTCGGCGTCGCGCTGTTCAACGGCGCACTGTGGATGCCTCACATCATGGCCGTGGCGTTCGTCGGGGGCACGGCGTCGATCTTCTACCGGCTTTCCGAGCGGGCGGCCGTACGCAACGTGGTCGACCCCGCCCACGTGCCCTCCGCCCTCTCGCAGAACGAGGCCAGGACCAGGGCGGCCGGACTGCTCGGGCAGCCGCTGGGCACGGCCATGTACGGACTCGCACGCTGGAGCCCGTTCGTCTTCGCGGCGCTCGGACACCTGGTCGCCCTGCTGAGCCTGCTGTCCATCCGCCGGAAGTTCCAGGCCGAGCGGGGCGAGCGGCCCTGGCGGCTGCGGGCGGACATGGCGGAGGGCTTCAGTTGGCTGCTGCGACAGCGTTTCCTGCGGGCTGCGATCTTGCTCGTCGCGGTCACCAACATCCTGTTCACGGCGCTCTCGCTGACCGTCGTCCTGATCATCAAAGAGGGGGGCGGCTCCCCGGCGTCGGTCGGTCTGATCGGCCTCTTCTCGGGGGCCGGCGGCATCATCGGTGCCCTGTCCGGCTCGTACTTCGTCCGGCGCATGAACCCCGGCACCGTGATGATCTCGATCTTCGCCATCTGGACGCTGCTGATGCCGATGCTCACCCTGTCCTCCAGCGTGTGGGTGCTGGCGGCCCTGTTCGTCGGGACGTCCTTCGCGGGAGCGATCCTCAACGTGATGGCCGGCGTTTACCAGGTACAGGTCACCCCGGACGAGATGCAGGGCCGCGTCGGCAGTGTTTCGGGCCTCCTGAGCTCGGGTGCGAACTCGCTGGGAGCACTGGCGGGTGGCTACGCACTGAGCTCGTTCGGTACGACGACGACGGTGCTGGGGGTGGGGGTGGTGATGCTGGCGACGCTGGTCGCGGCGTCCTTGGTCCCCGCCGTCCGCCAGGCCCGCCGCCTGGAGAACTGACGGGGCCGGGAGCTCCCGTCCCCGTACCGACCCGCTCCTCCGCCCGGCCGTGACAGCCGCGATATAGCCGCAGTATCGGCCGGTTGGCAAGCATCTTGACGTGGCCGTGGGGAATTTGTCGCGACCGTGCCCGCAGGGGGCCGGAACCGAGCACTGCCGACCCATTGGGAGACTCATGAACCGCGCGTCAGATCCGTCCGCCGCAGGGCAGCTCCACGAAATCATCGCGCACCGGGCGGCGTCGACCCCGGCCGCAGTGGCCGTCGTGGACGCCGAGCGTCAGCTGACGTACGGAGAGCTGGACCGTCGCGCCAACCAGCTGGCGCACCTCCTGCTCCGTACCGGAGCGGGCCCCGACGCGCCGGTCGGCGTCGCACTGAACCGCGGGGTGGGGCTCGTCGTCGCACTGCTCGCCGTGTGGAAGGCGGGCGCGGCCTACGTCCCGCTCGACCACGCTCAGCCCCGGGCCCGTACCGCCGACCTCCTGGCAGGCGCCGCCGTCACCCTGGTGGTGACCGAGGCGGGCCCGGTGTACGAGGCCGGAGTGCGCGCACTCGTCATCGACCCCGGGCTGACCGCCCTCGACGGCCTGCCCGAAGACCCCCCGGCAACCGCGGCCGGGGTGTCCGGTCTGCACCCTGCCTACGTGCTCCACACCTCCGGCTCCACCGGCCGCCCCAAGGGCGTCGTCGTCACCCACGCAGGTCTCGCCAACCAGGTTCGTTGGCGGGTGCGCACCCACTCCCTGGGCGCGGCCGACCGGATCCTGCACAAGACGCCGGTCACCTTCGACGCCGCCGGATGGGAGATCTACGCACCGCTGGTGAGCGGCGGCACCGTGGTCATGGCGCCGCCCGGCGCCGAGCGCGACCCGGCCCTGCTGGTACGTACCGTCAACGAACACCGCATCACCGTCCTGCAGGTCGTCCCCTCCGTACTGCGGATGCTCGTCGACGAGCCCGCCTGGGACCACTGCACGACGCTGCGCATCCTCTCCTCCGGAGGCGAACAGCTGCACGCCGAACTCGCCCAGCGCTTCCTCAAGCGCGTCGAGGACAACGCCGACGACGAGGTCGAGGTGTGGAACACCTACGGCCCCACCGAATGCTCCAACGAGGTCGCGGGCCACGAGTTCGACCCGATTCAGCGCTCGGGCCCGGTCCCCGTAGGCACCCCGGTCGACGGCATGCGCTTCCTCGTCGCCGATGCCTGCGGGCGGGCCGTGCAGCCGGGCGACAGCGGAGAGCTGTACCTCGGCGGCATCGGCCTGGCGCAGGGCTACCTCGGAGAGGCCGGCCTGACGGCCGAAAGCTTCGTCCCCGACCCGTACGGTCCGGCGGGCGCACGCCTGTACCGGACCGGCGACCTGGTGCGCCGACGTGCGGACGGCAACCTGGAGTACCTCGGCCGCACCGACGACCAGGTCAAGGTCAACGGCGTCCGGGTGGAACCCGCCGGGATCGAGGCCGCGCTCGCGGCCCACCCGGGCGTCCGGGAGGCAGCCGTCACCTCCTTCACGACCTCCGACGGCTCCACCCGGCTGGCCGCGTACTTCTGCCACCGGGGCACCGGGACCGCGACGCACGCGAGCCCCGAAGAGCTGCGCCGGTTCCTCTCCGAGCGCCTCCCGGAAAGTCATCTCCCCTCCGTGTACGTCGAGTTGGACGGCTTCCCCAGGACGTCGAGCGGCAAGCTGGACAGGCTCGCGCTGCCCGCCCCCGGTTCGGCCGACGCGCCGCAGGTCTCGCCCGAGACCGACGCCGAGGTGCTGATCGCCGGGCTGTGGCGAGAACTGTTCAAGATCGACCGCGTCGGTGTGCACGACGACTTCTTCCGGCTCGGCGGCTCCTCCCTCCAGCTCACCCGCCTCGCCAATCGGCTGCGCACGGCCACGGGCCAGGACATCGAGCTGCCCCGGCTGCTGCAGGCGACCACGGTCGCCGCGCAGGCCCGGTTGATCACGGAGGACCCGGAAGCGGGCGGGAACGAGGGCGGGGGCGCCGGCCGGAGGGCGGGCACAGGACACGTCAGGCCGGTGCCGCGTACCGGGACGCTGCCGCTCTCTTTCGGCCAGCGGAGGCTGTGGCTGCTGGAGCGCATCGACCCACGCAGTCGCGAGTGGGTGACCGGACTCTTCCTGCGGGTCCCCGCCGATGACGGCGAGGCGTTGGTGCAGGAGGCACTGGACGTGCTGAAGTCCCGGCACGAGGGGCTGCGCACCCGCTTCGTGGCCGAGGACGGCGAGCCCGTCCAGCTCATCGACGCGCCGAGCCCCATGGAACTGCGTACCGTGACCTCCCCGCGCGAGAGGATCGGCGCGGTCGTCGAGCAGGACGCCGGGCGCGGCTTCGACCTCGAAAACGGTCCCGTCGTACGGGCGTTGCTCATCAAGGGGTCCGGCGACGAGCCGCCGAGGGAGCACACCCTGGTCCTGCTGATGCACCACATCGTCGGCGACGGCTGGTCGGCGACCGTCCTGCGCCGCGAGTTCCGCGCGTGCCTCGACGCGCTGCGCGAGGGCCGCCGCCCCGAACTGCCCGAACTTCCCGTGCAGTACGCCGACTACGCGGTCTGGCAGCGCGAACGCCTCACCGAGCAACTGGTGGCGCGCGAACTCACCCATTGGAAAACGGTGCTTGAGGGAGCCGAACCGCTCGCCCTGCGCGGCGACAGGCCCAGGCCGCCCGCGCGCGACGCACGCGGCGCGGTCGTCACCTTCACCGTGCCCGCCGATCTCGCACGGGCCCTCACGGACCTCGGGCGGCGCGGCGGTGCGACCGAGTTCACGGCCCTGCTCACCGCGTTCACCACACTGCTGGCCCGGTACACCGCCCAATGGGACGTCGTGATCGGCACTCCCGTGGCGGGCCGCGAGCGCCCCGAGATCGATGGCGTCGTCGGCTTCTTCCTCAACAGCCTCGTACTGCGCTGCCAGTTGGAGGGATCACTCGCCTTCGAGCAGGCCGTGGAACGTGTACGGGACGTCTGCAAGGAGGCCTTCGGTCACCAGGAGCTGCCCTTCGAGGAACTGGTGGCGGAACTGGCACCCGAACGTGACCTGTCGCGCACCCCGCTCTACCAGGTGGCCTTCGACTACCACGACGTGGAGCTCACCGGCTCGGCGGCCGACGCCACCGACCTGGAAGCCGTGGTGGACGTGTCGTCCGTCGCCAAGACCGACCTCACGCTGTACATGCGCAAGCAGACCGACGGCACCATGATCGGCGCCCTGGAGTACGCCACGGCGCTCTTCGAGCACACCACCGTCGAACGGTTGGCGCAGCACTTCCAGCACTTGCTCGCAGCGGTGGCCGCGGACCCCCGCGTACGGCTCGACGCGGTGGACCTTCTGCCGGACGACGAGCGGCGCACCCTGGAGCGGTGGAGCCACGGGCCCGAGGCGGAGGTGACGGCATCCGTCCCCGCGCTCTTCGCGCAACGGGCCGCAGCGGTCCCCGACGCCACGGCCGTCATCGCCGACGGTGCGAGTGCGACCTTCGCGGAACTCGACGAGCGGGCCAACAAGCTTGCCCGCAGGCTGCGTTCGGCCGGAGTCGGCCCGGAGACGGTGGTCGGCGTACTGCTGGAACGTTCCGTGGACCTGCCGACCGCGCTCCTCGCGGTGTGGAAGGCGGGCGCGGCCTTTCTCCCGCTCGACCCGTCCTTCCCCGCCGACCGCATCGGCCGGGTGCTCGACGACGCCCGGGCCCCCGTCGTCGTCACCGCGTCCGCGTACCGCGAACGGCTCGCGCCGGTCTTCGCCGGAGAGCTGGTCCTCACCGACGACGACGCGCCGGCGAAAACGGCCCTCTCCGGCGCGGCCCTGGAGCACCCCGTACAGCTGGATCCGCGGCACGGGCGGGACCTGGACCTGCTGGCGTACGTCATCTACACCTCGGGCTCCACCGGCCGCCCCAAGGGAGTGCAGATCACCCACCGTGCGCTGGCCAACCACGTCGGCTGGGCGGTCGAAGAGCTGGCCCGGCCCGGCACGGGCGGCGGCGCGGTCTTCTCGTCCGTCGCCTTCGACCTGGTCGTGCCGAACGTCTGGGCGCCGCTGCTCACCGGGCAGCCGATACGCCTGCTGCCGCAGGACCTGGACCTCGCCGAGCTGGGGCCGAGGCTCGCGAAGGCCGCGCCGTTCTCGTTCCTCAAGCTGACCCCGGGGCACCTGGAGATCCTGGCGCAGCAAATCGCGCCGGAACGAATGGCAGGGCTGGCCCGGACGGTCGTGGTCGCGGGCGAGGCACTGCCGGTGCGCCTGGCCGACCAGTGGGCACGGGCGCTGGGCGCCGGACGGCTGATCAACGAGTACGGGCCCACCGAGGCGGCCGTCGGCACCTCGACCTTCCCGGTGACGGCGCCGGTGGACGGTGAATCGGTGCCCGTCGGACGGCCGTTGCCCGGAGTGACGATGCAGGTCCTCGACGAGAGGATGCGTCGGCTGCCCGTGGGGGTGGCAGGTGAGCTGTACGTCGGTGGCCTGGGGGTGGCACGGGGATACGGGGCCCGCCCCGAACTGACCGCCGAGCGGTTCGTACCGGACCCCTACGGCCCGGCCGGAGCACGCCTGTACCGGACCGGCGACCTGGTGCGGCTGCTGCCTGACGGCAGCGTCGACTTCATCGGCAGGAGCGACGGACAGGTCAAGATCCGCGGCTACCGGGTGGAGACCGGCGAGATCAAGAACGTGCTGGATGAACACCCCGCCGTGCACGAGGCGGTCGTCCTCACCGTCCAGGACACCAACGGCACCGCGAGCCTGGCCGCCTATTGGGTGCCCACGCAGTGCACACAGGACCCCGCGGAGGTACGGGACGCACTGGCCGCGCACTGTGCCGAGAGGCTGCCCGACTACATGATCCCCTCGACGTTCACCCCGATCGGGGCCGTTCCGCTGAACGCCAACGGGAAGGTGGACCGGGCCGCGCTGCCGCGGGCCGAGGAGGAGGTGGAGAAGGACGGCAGGACCGAGCCGCGCGGCGTCGTCGAAGAACGGATCGCGGAGATATTCGAAGAGCTCCTCGGCATTCGAGCCGGTGCTCACAGTCATTTCTTCCGTAGCGGCGGAAACTCGATCCTGGCGATCCGGCTGATCGCGGAAATTCAGTCCGCATTCGAGATCGACTTCCCGACCCGTGCCGTTTTCGAAGGCAGTACCGTCGCCGAACTGGGAGCGGTGGTCGAGGCGGAGGTACGCGCCGAGATCGAGCGGATGTCGGAATCGGAGCTGCTGGCACAGGCGCGGGAGCTGGGCCCGGACGAACAGTACTCGTCCGAGCAGTAGCACCGGACTCGTCCGAACCGTGATTCCAGATCAATCCAAGTTGATTCGCACACCACCGAAAGGCGAAGAAGGAGAATGATGATGACAGTGGAAGAGTATGCCTCAAAGCTCATCGATTTCATTGGGGACGAGTTCCTCCAGGGAGACGGAAAGGATCAACTGACCGACACTTCCCCTCTCATGGAGTCGGGAATTCTGGACTCGCTTCGGGTGGCACTCCTGCTGAGCTACATCCGCGACAAAATGGGGCTCTACGTCTCGCCGGCGAAAATCGACGCCGACCACTTCAAGGACGTCAGCACCATCGCGGAAATGCTCCACGACCTGTCGCTGGAAGCCGGCCTCAAGGAGCAGAGCGCATGAAGCCGGACTTCGACGTCGCGGTCATCGGCGGCGGCCCCGCAGGCTCCACGATGGCGTCCTACCTCGCACGGGCCGGTCTCTCCGTCGCGGTGTTCGAGAGCGAGACATTCCCGCGCCCGCACGTCGGTGAATCGCTCGTGCCGGCGACCACTCCGGTGCTGCACGAGATAGGGGCCCTGGAGAAGATCGACGAAGCCGACTTCCCCAAGAAGTACGGTGCTTCGTGGACGTCCGCCGAGTCCCGCGACATCCCCAAGATGGGATACAGCGGCCTCAGCCACGGCTGGACGGCCGACATCGCGTTCGTCGAGCGCAACCAGATCGGCGTCGACCGCGACTACACCTTTCACGTGGACCGTGCCCGGTTCGACTCGATCCTGCTGCGGCACGCCGACGAGCAGGGCGCCACGGTCTTCAACGGGGTCCGTGTCCTCGGGACCGACTTCTCCGACCCCGAACTGGTGCGGCTCACCGTCCGCCTGGCGTCGAAGGAAGTCGACTTCACCGCGGGCATGGTGGTCGACGCCTCCGGACGGCAGACCCTGCTGGGGCGGCAGCTCAAGGTGAAGGTCGCCGACCCGGTGTTCGACCAGTACGCCGTGCACACCTGGTTCGAGGGCCTGGACCGTGAGGAGATCGCCCAGGACGCCGCCCAGGTCGACCACATCTTCGTGCACTTCCTGCCCATCAAGGACGCCTGGGTGTGGCAGATCCCCATCACCGACAAGATCACCAGCATCGGCGTGGTGACGCAGAAGAAGCGCTTCGCCGATTCGGCCGGCGACCGGGAGGAGTTCTTCTGGGACCTCGTCTCCAGCCGGCCCGAGCTGCACGACGCACTGAGGAACGCGAAGCGCGTACGGGAATTCAAGTCCGAGGGTGACTACAGCTACGCCATGAAGCAGATCTGCGGCGACCGGTTCGTACTGATCGGCGACGCGGCCCGCTTCGTCGACCCGATCTTCTCCAGCGGAGTGAGCGTCGCGCTCAACAGCGCACGCATCGCCGCACAGGACATCATCGCCGCGCACGAGGCCGGCGACTACGCCAAGAAGCGCTTCGAGACGTACGAGAGCAAGCTGCGCCGCGCGGTGAAGTACTGGTACGAGTTCATCTCGATCTACTACCGCCTGAACGTCCTGTTCACAGCCTTCGTCCAGGACCCGCGGTACCGCATCGACGTACTGAAGATGCTTCAGGGCGATGTGTACGACGGCGAGGAACCCAAGGCCCTCCAGGCCATGCGCGAGGTGGTGGCCGAGGTGGAGAACAATCCCGGTCACCTGTGGCACCCGTACCTGGGCACGCTCCGGGCCCCTACCTCGGCACCGAGTTTCTGACCACGGGCCTCTGATCGGAAGTCCCTGCTCAGGGGCTTGTGGTCAGGACCGGCCCGGCACAGTGCTCCGC
>NZ_JBSGZD010000136.1:0-19698 GCF_053610825.1 Streptomyces sp. NPDC054863
GCCCGGGACCGTCGGCGGTCCCGGGCACCACTTTCGTATCTGGTCCGTCGACCGCCCGCCGCATACGTTTCCCGCATGCGTGCCCTCTCCGCCCTGCGCCGTGCCACCCGCCGCGAACTGCTGCTCGACCTCGTCCTGTGGGTCTGCCTGAGCTTCTTCGTCACGATGAAGGAGGACCCGAACGACGGCGGGTCCTGGCCGCAGATGGCCGCCGGGGTCGCCGCGCTCGGCCTCGGTGTCCTGCTGTGCCGCCGCGCGCCGCTGGTCTCGCTGACGGTGACGGTGGTGTGCAGTGTCCTCCGCAGCCCGGAGCTGTTCACCCAGTCGTACACCGTCGCGATGTGCCTCTTCGCCTTCCTCGCGGGCCGCCGCGACGCCCGGGTGCGGCCCGCCGTGCTGGTCTTCGCCGGGTACGCGACGGCAGGGCTCGCGCTGAGCCTGACGTACGACGACAAGCTGTGGGTGTGGTTCGCCCAGCTGACGTCGCTGCTGCTCCAGGTCGTGGTGCCGTGGCTGATCGGCCGGTACGTCCGCCGGTACGCACAACTCGTCGCCGACGGCTGGGAGTTGGCCGACCGGATGGAACGCGAACAGCAGGCCGTCGCGGACCGCGAGCGGCTGCGCGAGCGGTCCCGGATCGCGGGCGACATGCACGACTCGCTCGGCCACGACCTGTCCCTGATCGCGGTACGGGCCGCCGCCCTGGAAGTCAGCCGCGCACTGCCACGGGCCGAGCAGGAAGCGGCCGGTGAGCTGCGCCGGGCCGCCGCCGATGCCACGGCCCGGCTGCGGGACATCGTCGGAGTGCTGCGGGCGGACGACGAGTCCGCCCCGACGACACCCGCCGACGAGACGGTGAGGGAGCTGGTGGAACGGGCCGCAGCATCCGGCCTCACCGTCGAACTCACCGAGATCGGCAGCGAGTTGCCCCTGCCCCCGATGGCCGCCCGGGCCGTCCACCGGGTCGCCCAGGAAGCCCTGACGAACGCGACGAAACACGCTCCGGGCGCACCGGTACGGGTCCTCCTCACCCGGGACGAGAAAGCGCGGTCGACGGCCGTGCAGGTCACCAACCCACCCGCCCCCGAACCCCCTTCACCGGATCCCACCTCCGGCGGTACGGGCCTGGTCGGCCTGGACGAGCGAGTACGGCTCGCGGGCGGCACACTGACCCACGGCCCGACAGGGGACGGCGGCTTCGAGGTGACCGCCCGCCTCCCCCTGGCCGGAACACCACGGCCACTGGCGACGCAAGCCCCGGTCGCGGCAACGGAGTTGAGCCGGGCCCGCAGTCACGTACGGCGCGGCCTGGTGCAGGCGATCGTCGCCCCGACGGTGGTGGTCGCGGTGCTCGGGGCACTGATGCTGGGCTACCAGGAGTACGGGGCGTCCCGGTCGGTGCTCACCGAGGACCAGTACGACCGGGCGGAGCTCGGCCGGCAGCGGTCCGCCCTGGAGGCGCACCTGCCCGACCACCCCCTGGACGGCCCACCGGCGGGCATCGGCCCCGAACCCGCCGGAGCCGACGACTGCACGTACTACCGCACCGACCGCTTCGAGCTCACCCCCGTGTACCGCCTGTGCTACACGGCTGCTGTCCTCACCTTCAAGGACCTCGTGGATGATGTTCCGCGGGAAGAGGAGAGGCTCAGGGGCGCGGGGCTCTGCCGGGCATGCGGCTCCGCCGCGTGGGCGCGACCGGCCCCAACGCACCCGCACACAACCCCCGCCGCTACCTCATCAGCACCCCCGCCCCCTCCCCCGTAGCCTCGGTCGGCATCACGACCAACCCCAGGTCCGCCCCGCCGGCCAGCAACCTGTGCGCGGGCAGCACCCGAACCGTGTACCCGTACGGCCCCGTACGGTCGAGGGCGAGCGGCCCCTCATACGTCCACCGGCCTTCGAGGTCGGGCCCCGCCACCGGCTTCAGCGGAAAGACCTGCGCCCCGGCGATCCGATCCTCGGAATCCACGCGCCCCGCGACAGCCTGCACCTCGACGTCGTCGGGCCCGAGATCCCCCAGCCCCGCCCGCACGCGCAGCGACAGCGTGGAGCCCAGTTCGGCCGTGCCGTTGACGGCCGTGGGGGCGAGCGCCTCGACGTGGTCGACGGCGACACCCGACCACGCACCCCGCACCCGTGCCTTCCAGGCGGCCAGCTCCCTCGCCGCGTCCGGCCCGAGCGCCCGATGGGCGCGGGCGGCGGGTGTGTACAGCCGCTCCACGTACTCGCGCACCATCCGCCCGGCCAGCACCTTGGGTCCCAGTGTCACCAGGGTCTGCCGGACCATCTCGATCCAGCGGTCGGGCAGCTGCTCCCGCCCCTTCTCGTAGAAGCGGGGGGCGACCCGCTGCTCGATCAGTTCGTAGAGGCCGTTCGCCTCCAGGTCGTCGCGGCGGTCCTCGTCGGTGGCGACGCCGTCGGCGGTGGGGATGGCCCACCCGAAGTCCGGCTCGAACCACTCGTCCCACCAGCCGTCCAGTACGGACAGGTTGAGACAGCCGTTGAGCGCGGCCTTCATCCCGCTCGTACCGCACGCCTCCAACGGCCGCAGCGGGTTGTTCAGCCAGACGTCACACCCCGGGTACAGCTTCTGCGCCATCCGCATCCCGTAGTCGGGGAGGAAGACGATCCGGTGCCTGACCCGGGGATCGTCCGCGAACCGCACCAGCTCCTGCACGAGCCTCTTCCCGCCGTCGTCGGCCGGGTGGGCCTTGCCCGCGACGACGATCTGGATGGGCCGGTCCGGGTGCAGCAGCAGCTCCATCAGCCGGTCGCGGTCCCGCAGCATGAGGGTGAGGCGTTTGTACGAGGGGACGCGGCGCGCGAAGCCGATGGTGAGGACATCGGGGTCGAGCACTCCGTCGATCCACCCCAACTCGGCGTCCACAGCGCCCCGTTGCAGCCACGAGGCCCGCAGCCTGCCCCGCACCTCGTGCACCAGGTTTTCCCGCAGGGTCCGGCGCAGCTCCCAGATCTCGCCGTCCGGGATGTCGGCGACGGCGTCCCAGCGGTCCGAGCCGCCGACGGACAGCGCGTCCTCGGTGCGGCCCGCCCCGATCTGCTTGGCGCCCAGCCGGACGACTGCGGGATCCACCCAGGTGGGGGCGTGCACGCCGTTGGTGACGGAGGTGATCGGCACCTCCTCGGGGTCGAAGCCGGGCCACAGCCCGGCGAACATTTCCCTGCTCACGGAGGAGTGCAGCACGGAGACGCCGTTGGCGCGCCGGGCGAGGCGCAGGCCCATGACGGCCATGTTGAAGAGGTTGGGCTCGCCGCCGGGGTAGGTCTCCATGCCGAGCTGGAGGACCCGCTCGACGTCGATCCCCGCGAGTTCGCCGTCGTCGCCGAAGTGATGGGCGACGAGCTCGCGGTCGAAGCGGTCGATGCCGGCCGGGACGGGGGTGTGGGTGGTGAAGACGGTCCCGGCCCGCACGGATTCCAGCGCGGCGTCGAAGCCGAGCCCCGTGCCGCCGAGTTCGCGGATGCGCTCCAGACCGAGGAAGCCGGCGTGGCCCTCGTTGGTGTGGAACACCTCGGGCTCCGGATGCCCGGTGATCCGGCAGTACGCACGCACCGCACGCACCCCGCCGATGCCCAGCAGCATCTCCTGCAGCAGCCGGTGCTCGCTGCCGCCTCCGTACAGCCGGTCGGTGACGTCCCGTTCCCCCGCCCCGTTCTCCTCCACGTCGGAGTCCAGCATCAGCAGCGGTACGCGCCCCACGCGCGCCTGCCAGACGTTCGCCCGCAGCGAGCGCCCGCCGGCCAGCCGCAGCGAGATCCGGCACGGGCTCCCGTCCGCCTCCCTGAGCAGGCTCACCGGCAGCTCGTTGGGGTCGAGCACCGGGTAGTGCTCCTGCTGCCAGCCGTCCCGGGAGAGCGACTGGCGGAAGTAGCCGTGCCGGTAGAGCAGGCCGACGCCGATGAGCGGCACGCCGAGGTCGCTGGCGGCCTTGAGATGGTCCCCGGCGAGGATGCCGAGGCCGCCGGAGTACTGCGGCAGCGCGGCCGTCACACCGAACTCGGGCGAGAAGTACGCGATGGACGAGGGCAGTTCGGCCCCTTCCCGCTCCTCCTGCCCCTGGTACCAGCGGTGCCCGCCCACATAGTCGGCGAGGTCGTCGGCGACGGCACCGAGCCGCCGCAGGAACCGCCGGTCCCCGGCCAGCGCGGCCAGCCGCTCGGCGGACACGGTCCCCAGCAGCCGCACCGGATCCTCCCCCGAGGCCCGCCAGCCCTCCGGGTCGACGGCCCGGAACAGCTCCCGGGTCTCGGTGTGCCAGGACCAGCGCAGATTGCGGGCGAGATCGCTGAGCGGCCTCAGCGGGTCGGGGAGGACAGGACGCACGGTGAACCGACGGATTGCCTTCACCAGGACCTCCCAAGGGGGCGGCGCACTCCACCGACGTGGGCACGATGTGCGGGTGCGTAGCGAGAACCAGGCACGCACAACTCCTTATCGTCTGCCGTTCAACCCGGGCTGGTTTCAACCCGGCCGGTGCTGATCGCGGAAGACCCGACGTTCCGCCGGGACATCGGGCAGCGTGAGTCGGGAATCCCCTTGCCACAGTCGGGGCGGATTCAATTGACCACCTTCGCAGGGGGGAGCGGTTTCCTGGCGCGCCACTCCAAGGCGCGCCCGTTCGCTTCCCGACGGTAGTTCCGTTCCCCCTCCCAGTGCCACGGCGCACACCCGGCGGGCGGGGGCCGGGAGCGTGCGGAAGTGCTGCCGCGAGCCGCCCGGCACATTCCCCCCACGAGCGATATGGCCGATTCCGCCCCTCCGGTGGTCTTGTTGCGGTTCACACCGCACGAGAGGCTGACAAGTGCGCGCGCTGCGGACGTGTGGGGGGATTCGGCGGACCACCGGATCGAACCGGGCCCCGATCGGGTCGACTGCGTGGTGCGGGCGTCGGATCGAGGAGGGGAACCTCGCACATGGCACTGTCGCGTCGTCATCGCATGCGGCTGGCCGGAGCCGCCGCCGTCACCACGGCGGCGGTCCTTTCGGCCGTCTCGCTGCCCGGCCGGGCCACCGCAGCCGCTGGCGCCCCGGGGGCCGAGGGGCGAATACCGGGGGCCGGATCGGCCGGTTCCGTGAGCAACAGCTACCTCGTCACTCTCAGGAGCGGAGCGGGGGGCGTCGAGGCTCCGTCCGCGGCGGGCCGGGCCGTCGCCGCGAAGTACGGGGCGAAAATCCGCCACACGTACAGCAGCGCCCTCAACGGGTATGCGGTGCGGGCGAGTTCGGCGCAGGCCGGGCGGCTCGCCGCGGACCCCCGGGTGGCTTCGGTGGCCCAGGACACCACCGTGTCACTGCGGCACACCCAGCAGGACCCGCCGTCCTGGGGTCTTGACCGGATCGACCAGGACGACCGGCCGCTGGACAGGTCGTACACCTGGCCCGAGAGCGCCGGTGCGGGTGTCCACGTGTATGTCATCGACACCGGAATCCGCACCTCCCACCAGGACTTCGGCGGGCGGGCGTCGGACGGCTGGGACTTCGTGCAGAACGACGCGGTCGCCCAGGACGAGAACGGCCACGGCACGCATGTGTCCGGGACCGCGGTGGGCGGGGCGTACGGCGTGGCGAAGAAGGCCGACGTCGTGGGTGTGCGGGTGCTCGACGCCGCGGGGTCGGGGACGACGGCCCAGGTCATCGCCGGAATCGACTGGGTGGCCAAGAACGCCAGGAAGCCCGCCGTGGCCAACCTGAGTCTGGGCGGCGTGGCCAACGTCCAGCTCGACGCCGCGGTGCGCAACGCGATCCGGTCGGGGGTGACCTTCGTGGTCGCGGCCGGGAACGACGCTCTGCCCGCGAGCCTCTACTCACCGGGCCGCGTCCAGGAGGCCGTCACGGTCGGCGCGAGCGACGCCGAGGACGGCCGGGCGGTCTTCTCCAACTGGGGCAGCAGGCTCGACCTGTTCGCCCCCGGGGTGGGCATCACGTCGGCGGTGCACACCGGTGACACCGCCAGGGACACCTTCTCGGGCACCTCGATGGCGTCCCCGCACGTGGCCGGTGCGGCGGCGCTCTACCTCGCCGATCACGCGTGGGCCCCGCCCGCCGACGTCGGCAAGGCGCTCACCGACCGCGCGGTCACGGGCAAGGTGCGGGGGGCCGGACTCGGCTCGCCGAACCGACTGCTTCAGGTCAACAACCCCCGGCCGTGAGACACAAGGGGCAGCACATCGGCATGTATGGCTGAAGGTTGAGCAAGCGGGTCCCGTCGGGAACGGCGGGGCCCCCTTTGTTTTCCACCTTGTGCTTCACCCTCGCTTTTCGCCTCGTCACGCCTTGCACGCGCCGTTACGCGGCGGTAGTTAACACGGCACCGGATTGACGCCGGGAGGTGTGGGGGAAGCCTCCCCCGGTACCCGTGAAGTGAGCACCCGCACATCCCGTGTCCCGCAAGTCGAGCACGGAGAGCGACGAGCAGCTACAAAGAGTGCACTCTGCCGAGAGCCCCGTTGAGCATCGACCCCACAGGTGAGCCCATGATCGGTCGTATCCCCGTCCTGGACGTCCTTCCCGCTGTCGACCGCGGGCGAAGGCCGGCCAAGGCGGTGGCAGGAGAAACGTTCCAGGTCTCCGCCACCGTCTTCCGTGAAGGCCATGAAGCCGTGGCCGCCAATGTGGTCCTCCTCGATCCCGCGGGGCGCCCCGGCCCCTGGACTCCGATGCGTGAACTCGCCCCCGGCACCGACCGCTGGGGAGCCGATGTGACCCCCGACGCCACGGGCATGTGGTCGTACGTCGTCGAGGCGTGGGGGGATCCCGTCTCGACCTGGCGCCACCACGCCGGGATCAAGATCCCGGCCGGCCAGGACACCGAGCTCGTCCTCACCGAGGGCGCCCAGCTGTACGAACGGGCCGCCGACGGAGTGCCGAAGAAGGACGGGCGCGAGGCCGTGCTCGCCGCCGCGGACGCCCTGCGCGACGCCCTGCGCCCCGCCGCCGCCCGGCTCGCCGCCGCCCTCGCCCCCGAGGTCGACACCGCCCTGCGCCGGTACCCGCTGCGCGAACCCCTTTCCACCTCCGATCCCTTGCCGTTGCTGGTCGAACGGCCGCGCGCGCTCTTCGGTTCCTGGTACGAGTTCTTTCCGCGCTCCGAGGGCGCAAGAGCACCCGAAGGTGGCCTTCCGCAGCGGAGCGGAACGTTCCGTACCGCCGCGAAGCGCCTGCCCGCCGTCGCCGCCATGGGCTTCGACGTGATCTATCTGCCGCCCGTCCACCCCATCGGGACCACCCACCGCAAGGGCCCCAACAACACGCTCTCCGCGACCGAGGCGGACGTCGGCGTGCCCTGGGCGATCGGTTCCGCCGACGGCGGTCACGACGCCGTCCACCCGGACCTCGGCACCTTCGACGACTTCGACCACTTCGTCGCCACCGCCCGCGACCTGCGCATGGAGGTGGCCCTCGACTTCGCCCTCCAGTGCTCCCCCGACCACCCCTGGGTCACCGAGCACCCCGAGTGGTTCCACCACCGGGCCGACGGCACGATCGCGTACGCCGAGAACCCGCCGAAGAAGTACCAGGACATCTATCCGATCGCCTTCGACCGGGACATGGAGGGGCTGGTCGCCGAGACGCTGCGCATCCTGCGCCTGTGGATGGGCCACGGCGTGCGGATCTTCCGGGTCGACAACCCGCACACCAAGCCGGTCGTCTTCTGGGAGCGGGTGCTCGGCGAGATCAACCGCACCGACCCCGACGTGATCTTCCTGGCCGAGGCGTTCACCAGGCCCGCGATGATGCGCACCCTGGGAGCCATCGGTTTCCAGCAGTCGTACACCTACTTCACCTGGCGCAACACCAAGCAGGAACTCACGGACTACGCCCTGGAGTTGGCGCACGAGACGGCCTCGTACATGCGCCCCAACTTCTTCGTGAACACCCCCGACATCCTGCACGCCTACCTCCAGCACGGCGGACGCCCGGCCTTCGAGGTGCGGGCCGTGCTGGCCGCGACCATGTCGCCGTCCTGGGGCGTGTACGCGGGCTACGAACTGTGCGAGAACACTCCGGTCCGAGGCGGCAGCGAGGAGTACCTGTACTCCGAGAAGTACCAGCTCAAGCCGCGCGACTGGGAGGCCGCCGAGCGCGAGGGCCAGTCCATCGCCCCCCTGATCACCACCCTCAACCGGCTGCGGCGCCACCACCGCGCGCTCCAGCAGCTGCGGGACATCCACTTCCACCCCACGGACAACGACGCGGTGATCGCGTATTCGAAGCGCGGTACGACGAGCAGCACGGAATCCACCGGGGGTGATGGAGCCTCGAACACCGTTCTGGTGGTCGTGAACCTCGACCCTCACCACACCCAGGAGGCCACGGTCTCGTTGGACATGCCGGCACTCGGCCACGACTGGCACAGTGTCGTCCCGGTGCGCGACGAGCTCACCGGCGAGACCTACCACTGGGGCAGGGCCAGCTACGTGCGCCTTGAGCCTGGCCACGCGCCTGCGCACATCGTGACCCTGCGACCGTCCCCGCTGACCGGAGGGTCACCCACATGATCGTCAACGAGCCCGTCCACGACACCTTCGAGGACACCCCCGCCAAGGACCGTGACCCCGAGTGGTTCAAGCGCGCGGTCTTCTACGAAGTCCTCGTCCGGTCCTTCCAGGACAGCAACGGCGACGGAGTAGGGGACCTGAAGGGAATCACCGCCAAGCTGGACTACCTCCAGTGGCTGGGCGTCGACTGCCTCTGGCTGCCGCCGTTCTTCATGTCGCCGCTGCGCGACGGCGGCTACGACGTCTCCAACTACACGGCCGTGCTCCCGGAGTTCGGCGATCTCGCCGACTTCGTCGAGTTCGTCGACGCCACGCACCAGCGCGGCATGCGCGTCATCATCGACTTCGTCATGAACCACACGAGCGACCAGCACGAGTGGTTCCAGCAGTCCCGCAGCGACCCCGAAGGTCCTTACGGCGACTACTACGTCTGGGCCGACGACGACAAGCAGTACCAGGACGCCCGCATCATCTTCGTCGACACGGAGACCTCCAACTGGACCTTCGACCCGGTGCGCAAGCAGTACTACTGGCACCGCTTCTTCTCGCACCAGCCGGACCTCAACTACGAGAACCCGATGGTGCAGGAGGAGATCATCTCCGCCCTGCGGTTCTGGCTGGACCTGGGCATCGACGGCTTCCGCCTCGACGCGGTGCCGTACCTGTACCAGCAGGAGGACACCAACTGCGAGAACCTGCCGCAGACCCACGAGTTCCTCAAGCGGGTCCGGGAGGAGATCGACGCCTCGTACCCGGACACGGTGCTCCTCGCCGAGGCCAACCAGTGGCCGGAGGACGTCGTCGACTACTTCGGCGACTTCGAGAAGGGCGGGGACGAGTGCCACATGGCGTTCCACTTCCCCGTCATGCCGCGCATCTTCATGGCGGTGCGCCGCGAGTCGCGCTACCCGGTCTCGGAGATCCTCGCCAAGACCCCGGCGATCCCGTCCAGCGCCCAGTGGGGCATCTTCCTGCGCAACCACGACGAGCTCACCCTCGAAATGGTCACGGACGAAGAGCGCGACTACATGTACGCGGAGTACGCCAAGGACCCGCGGATGCGCGCCAACATCGGCATCCGTCGGCGCCTCGCACCCCTCCTGGACAACGACCGCAACCAGATCGAGCTGTTCACCGCCCTGCTGCTGTCCCTGCCCGGCTCGCCGATCCTCTATTACGGGGACGAGATCGGCATGGGCGACAACATCTGGCTCGGCGACCGCGACGCGGTACGCACCCCGATGCAGTGGACGCCCGACCGGAACGCCGGATTCTCCTCCTGCGACCCCGGCCGGCTCTCCCTCCCGACGATCATGGACCCGGTCTACGGCTACCAGGTGACCAATGTCGAGGCCTCCATGACCTCGCCGTCGTCGCTGCTGCACTGGACCCGGCGCATGATCGAGATCCGCAAGCAGAACCCGGCGTTCGGGCTCGGGTCCTACACCGAGCTCCCGTCGTCGAACCCGGCCGTGCTCGCCTTCCTGCGCGAGGCCCCCTCCTCCGTCGAGGGCGAGGACGACCTGGTGCTGTGCGTGCACAACTTCTCGCGGTTCGCCCAGCCCACCGAGCTCGACCTGCAGATGTTCAACGGCCGCAATCCGGTCGAGCTGATCGGCGGGGTGCGCTTCCCCGCGATCGGCGAGCTGCCGTACCTGCTGACCCTTGCGGGACACGGCTTCTACTGGTTCCGGCTGCGCGCGAGCCAGACCTCGCTGGTCCGGCCGCCGAAGCCGAAGCGCTGAGGGCGGGGCCCTCGGCGACCGGTTTCCACCGCCCCGCCGGGGGCACCCTCCCCCTCATACGCGTACCCGACACGTCCCGTACAACCGGACAGCTTTGCCGTAATCCGGGACACTCTGTGCATTCCGTGTGCCCGGGGAAAGGACGCGATGCCATGTCGGAGGCTGCTTCCGCCTCGCCGCTCACCTCTCCACTGACGTCACCGCCCGTCCCGCACGCCTCGTCCGCACTGCTCGCCTCGCTGGCCCCGCTGCTGCACGCATGGCTGCCCCGGCAGCGCTGGTTCGCGGGCAAGGGGCGCCCGGTGGCCGCCTTCACCCTGGTGTCGGCGACGGAGCTGCTGCCGCTGACCGGCTCGCCCGGCCTGCTCCATCTGCTCGTACGGGCGCAGCAGCCCATGGTGGCCGCGCAGGTCCCCGGCTCCGCGCCGCCCGTCGACTGCTACCAGGTGTTCCTCGGAGTGCGCAGGTCGCTGCCGCCCGCGCTCGCACCCGCGCTGATCGGCCGGGTGCAGGAGGGACCGCTGTCCGGGTACACCGTGTACGAGGGCCTCGCCGACCCGAAGCTGGCCGGGCTGCTCCTGGAGCGGCTGCGGGTGCCGGGCACCATGGGCTCCCTGCGGTTCGACAAGGACCCCGACGCGGCCCTCCCGGCCGGGTCCACCGCACGCCCCCTGGATGCGGAGCAGTCCAACTCCTCACTGGTGTACGGGAATTCATACATCCTGAAGGTCTTCCGAAGGCTCCACCCGGGGGCCAACCCCGATCTGGAACTCCCGCTCGCCCTCGCCCGCGAGGGGTGTGCGCGGGTACCGGCCCCGGTCGCCTGGTTCGAGGGGGCGAACCCTGACGACCCCTTCGAGCCGTTCACGCTCGGCCTGCTCCAGCCCTTCCTGGCCGGAGCCAGGGACGGCTGGCAGCTGGCTCTCGAATCGCTCTCCACCGGCCGGGAATTCGCCCCGGAGGCAAGGGAGCTGGGCCAGGTCGTCGCCGAGGTGCACACCGCGCTCGCCGACGCCCTGCCGACGCTCACGCTCGGCCGCCCGCAGGCGGAGGCCGTCGCGGACAAGATGGCCGAGCGGCTGGAGGCGGCGGTCCAGGCGGTGCCCGCCCTGCTGCCGTACGCGCCGGGCCTGCGCTCCGCCTTCGAGGCGGTACGGAAACTGGGCGGAGCGGAACCGGCCGTCACCGCCCAGCGCGTGCACGGCGATCTGCACCTGGGCCAGACGCTGCTCGGCCGCGACGGCGAGTGGTCGGTGATCGACTTCGAGGGCGAGCCCGCGAAACCGATCACCGAACGCCGCCACCCGCAGCCCGTCGTCCGCGACGTGGCGGGCATGCTGCGCTCCTTCGACTACGCGGCGCACATGGTTCCCCGAGCTCTCGGCTCCGCCCGGGCAGGGGAGAGCCCGTCACCGTGGAACCCGCAGTGGGCGGACCGCTGCCGCACCGCCTTCTGCGAGGGGTACGCGGCGGCCTCCGGCACCGACCCGCGCGAGATGCCCGTCCTGCTGCGGGCGTACGAGACCGACAAGGCCGTCTACGAGGTGCTGTACGAGGCACGGCACCGGCCGGACTGGCTGCCGGTGCCGATGGCAGCGGTGCGGCGTCTGGCAACTCCCTGACCGTACAAGCCCGTTGAGCCCACCCGGCTCCCCTGCCGTTCCTGAGGAGGACGCACCCGTGACCCCCCGTCCCACCCCTGACCCCGACGCTCCCCGCCCGCCCCGCCGCACCGCGCCGGGGGCCACGGCTCCCAAGACGCCGAACCCGAGGGCGGCGAAGGCCGGGAAGCCGGCGCGGGCCGGGGAACCCGCGAAGACCGGGACGTCCGCGTCCCCGGCACCACTCCCCGGCCACGGCGTGCGGCCCGCGCTCCCGCTCGGCGGCGAGGAGCGGGCCCGGCTGCTGGCGGGGACCCACCACGACCCGCACGGCATCCTCGGCGCGCATCCCGAACCCGCCACGGCCGTCCCGGACGCCACGGATACCCGGGACGCTCCGGAACCCCCCGGCCACGGCGTCCGGTTCCGGGTGCTGCGGCCCTACGCGAAGGCGGTCGGCATCCTCGTGGACGGGGTGGACGCCCCACTCCTGGACGAGGGCGACGGGTTCTTCGGCGGGGTGCTGCCGCTCGCCGGTGTCGCCCCGTACCGGCTGCGGGTCACGTACGACGACAACGAGATCACGGTCGAGGACCCGTACCGCTTCCTGCCCGCGCTCGGCGACCTCGATCTGCACCTGATCGGCGAGGGCCGGCACGAGGAGCTGTGGAAGGCGCTCGGCGCCGAGCCGATGACCCACCAGGGCGCCACCGGCACCCGCTTCACCGTGTGGGCGCCCAACGCGCTCGGTGTCCGCGTCGTCGGCGACTTCAACTACTGGGACGGCACCGGGTGTCCGATGCGCTCGCTCGGTGGCACCGGGATCTGGGAGCTCTTTCTCCCCGAGGTCGGCGAGGGTTCGCTGTACAAGTTCCAGATCACCCGCCCCGACGGCTCGCACACCATGCGCGCCGACCCGATGGCCCGGCAGGCGGAGGTGCCGCCCGCGAACGCGTCGGTCGTCACCGCCGCGCACCACGAGTGGCAGGACGACGCGTGGATGGCCTCGCGCGCCGCACGCCCGGTGCACGAGGCGCCGTTCTCCGTGTACGAGGTGCACCTGGCGTCCTGGCGGCCCGGCCTGACGTACCGCCAGCTGGCCGAACAACTCCCCACCTACGTGTCCGACCTGGGCTTCACGCACATCGAGCTGATGCCGGTCGCCGAGCACCCGTACGGCGGCTCCTGGGGCTACCAGGTGACCGGGTTCTACGCGCCGACCTCCCGGATGGGCGGCCCGGACGACTTCCGCTTCCTGGTGGACGCCCTGCACCGGGCCGAAATCGGCGTGATCATGGACTGGGTGCCCGCGCACTTCCCGCGCGACGACTGGGCGCTCGCCGAGTTCGACGGCCGCACGCTGTACGAGCACGAGGACCCGCTGAAGTCCGCGCACCCCGACTGGGGCACCCTCGAATTCGACTACGGCCGCACCGAGGTCCGCAACTTCCTGGTGGCGAACGCCAGTTACTGGTGCGAGGAGTTCCACATCGACGGCCTGCGGGTCGACGCGGTCGCCTCGATGCTCTACCTCGACTACTCGCGCGAGGAGGGCCAGTGGGTGCCCAACGAGCACGGCGGCCGGGAGAACCTCGACGCCGTCGCCTTCCTCCAGGAGATGAACGCCACCGTCTACCGCCGCAACCCCGGCGTCGTCACCATCGCCGAGGAGTCCACCGCCTGGGACGGCGTCACCCGCGCCACCCACCACATCGGTCCTGGCGGCTTCGGCGGGCTCGGCTTCGGGCTGAAGTGGAACATGGGGTGGATGCACGACTCCCTCGGCTACGCGTCGAAGGAGCCCGTGCACCGCAAGTACCACCACCACGAGATGACCTTCTCGATGGTCTACGCGTACAGCGAGAACTACGTCCTGCCGATCTCCCACGACGAGGTCGTGCACGGCAAGCGCTCCCTGGTGGGCAAGATGCCCGGCGACTGGTGGCAGCAGCGCGCGACGCACCGCGCCTACCTCGGCTTCATGTGGGCCCACCCGGGCAAGCAACTCCTTTTCATGGGGCAGGAGTTCGCGCAGGGCGCCGAGTGGTCGGAGGCGCACGGCCCCGACTGGTGGCTGCTCGATCCGTCGTACGGCGCCGAGGCCGACCACCGGGGCGTACGCGACCTGGTCCGCGACCTGAACACCCGCTACCGCGCGGAGCCGGCCCTGTGGGAGCGCGACACCGACCCCCAGGGCTTCGCCTGGGTGGAGGGCGACGCCGCCGAGGACAACGTGTTCGCCTTCCTTCGGTACGACGCCGCGGGGAACCCGCTGCTCGCCGTCTCCCACTTCTCGCCGGTCGTACGGCAGGAGTACCGGATCGGCGTCCCCGACGACGTACCGGCGTGGACGGAGGTCCTGAGCACGGACGCGGAGCGCTACGGCGGCAGCGGCATCCACCACCCTGAGCCGCTGAAGCCGGAGTCGGTCCCCCACCACGGCCGCCCGGCGAGCATCCGGATCACGCTGCCACCGCTGGCGACGGTCTGGTTCAGGCCTGCGTGACGGTCGGCGTGGCGGTCGGCGTGAGGGCTCGCAGGAAGCCGGTCCCGCCGGTGTGGACCAGGCCGAGCTGCTGAGTCGCCCTGGTCAGAGCCACGTACAGATCGCCCCGGCCGCGCGGCGAGCCGGACCTGATCAGGTCCGGCTCCGCCACGATCACCGTGTCGAACTCCAGGCCCTTCGCCTGGTGCGGGGTCAGCAGGACGACCGGGGCGGTGAGGTCGGGTTCCGTACCGTACGAGGCCGAGGGGATCGCCGCCGCGATGCCGGGCAGCAGCTCCGCCGGAGCGACGACCGCCAGCCGGCCGGAGGTCTCCGCGTCCGCCACCGCCGCCGCGACCGTACGGGGCAGCTCCCCGGCGGTCGTGGCGCGCGTCCAGGGCTCGACGCCCGTGGAACGTACCGAACTCGGCGGTTCGAAGGAGGGGTCGGCGGTGCGCATCACGCGGGCCGCCAGCTCCATGATCTCCGCCGGGGTGCGGTAGTTCACGCCGAGCCGGGTGTGCTCGAAGCGACTCCCGACGTACGGGTCGAGGATCTCCTTCCAGGAGCCGCAGCCCGCCGCGTCACCGGTCTGCGCCGGGTCTCCGACCAGGGTCATCGACCGGGTCGGACAGCGCCGCATCAGCAGCCGCCACGCCATCGCGGACAGCTCCTGCGCCTCGTCCACGATGATGTGGCCGAACGCCCAGGTGCGGTCGGCGGCGGCGCGGGCGGCGGCGCTGCGGTGGTCGGCCTCGTCGTGGCGCTCCGCGAACCGCTCGGCGTCGATGATGTCGTGCGCCGAGAGCAGCTCGGAGTCCTCGTCCTCGACGTCCTCGAACTCGTAGGTGCGCGAGCCGTACGACACGTCCAGCACGCCCTGCGCGTACGCCACCCGCTCCTCGTACGCGCGGGCGGCCGCGGCCCGGGCCGCGTGGTCGTCCTCGCCGAGCAGTTCGGCGGCCTCGTCGAGGAGGGGTACGTCGGCGGGCGTCCAGGCACCGGTCGCGGCGCGCCGGATCAACTCGGCGTCCGCGTCCGGAAGACGGGTCGGGGACTCCAGGAATTCGGTGATCAGCTGCTGCGGGGTGAGGTGCGGCCACAGGCCGTCGATCGCGGCGACGACGTCCGGGTTGGCGGCGATCTCCTTGCCGAGCTGCTCGATGTCGGCGGGGGCGAGGATGTTCTCGTCCGGGCCCAGGTCCTCGCCCAGCTCCTCGGCGATGGCCTCGTACGGCTCCCGTCCGATGCGGTCGGCGAGCTGTGCGGTGAGGGCGTCCAGGAGGTGCCGGCCGAAGTGGGCGCGGGCCAGGTTGTGCGGCAGCTCCGTCGCGCGGGCCTGGTGGCGGGCGTCCTCGGCCATGGCGCGCTCCAGGTGGAGCGTGTACTGCTCGTGCGCGATCTCCAGGACGGTGTCGGGGGCGTCCTGCCGGTCCCGGACGACCTGGGCGAGTACGTCCGCCATGCCCGCGCCGCCCTTGACCGCGGCCGCCTCGGGGGTGTCGGTCGCGGTGGCGGTGACACCGGGGAAGAGCTCGCCCGTGGTGGCGAGCAGGACGCCGGTCTCACCGAGCGAGGGCAGGACGTCGCCGATGTAGCCGAGGAAGGCCGGGTTGGGGCCGACCACCAGGACGGCGCGCCTGGCCAGCTGCTCGCGGTGCGCGTAGAGGAGGTAGGCGGCGCGGTGCAGGGCGACGGCGGTCTTGCCGGTGCCCGGGCCGCCCTCGACGACGAGGACACCGCGGTGCGGGGCGCGGATGATGCGGTCCTGCTCGGCCTGGATGGTCTGCACGATGTCGGCCATGCGTCCGGTGCGGGCGCCGTTCAGGGCGGCGAGCAGGACGGCGTCGCCGCTGGGGTCCTCGTGGCCGGTGCGGTCGGTGTCGCGCAGGTCGAGGATCTCGTCGTGCAGCGCGGTGACGGTCCGGCCGCGGGTGGTGAGGTGCCGGCGGCGGCGCAGGCCCATCGGGGAATGTCCGGTGGCGAGGTAGAAGGGGCGGGCGATCGGGGCACGCCAGTCGATCAGCAAAGGGCTGCGTTCGGCGTCGTCGCGGCGGATTCCCGTACGGCCGATGTGGTGGGTGGCGGCGGCCTCCGTGCCGTCCGGTCCTTCGCTCTCCGCGCCTTCTGCGGCGTCCGCTCCGGAATGGAAGTCGAGGCGGCCGAAGCAGAGTCCGGATTCCACGGAATTCAGCGCGGACAGCGCTCCGGACCGTTCCGCCACGGTCACCTCGCGCTCCACTCGCCCCTGCTGACCGGTGCCGTTCTGGGCGAGCGAGCCCTGTACGGCGACCTCGGCCCGCCCCCGGAGCACGTCGAGCCGCTCGTAGAGCTCATCAAGGAATTGCTGCTCGTGACGCAGCTCCTGGGATTCCCGGGTTGACACTTCCTGGGTTGACAAGTCTTCCCCCACTGGGTTACGGTGTCGGTATCTCGCTTCCCCATGACCTTTTTTGGATGCAGTCATGGAAACGCCCAATATACGCAGAGAAATACCCCGGCTGTCAATTGCGCCGGGGTATTTCTTTTGCGCGCATGCGCACCCACCGGGCGGTGCGGTCAGCCCTCCGGAAGCGTCTCGACGAAGTCCAGCGGCACCATCACCTCCACGTACCGCAGGATCCTGAGCGTGCGGCGGTCGGGGCAGTGGAGCGCGAACTCACCGCCCCAGCGTGCGACCTGGCCCCGCACCCGGAGCAGCAGGGCGAGGCCGCTGCAGTCCATGAAGGTGACCTGGCGGAGGTCGACGACGGTGCGGGGCGGATGGTGCGTCAGGGCCCGGTCGATCTGCGGGCCCCACTGGAGCGAGGCGAAGAGGTCCAGTTCACCGGCCAGGACCACGACGAGGGCGCTCCCCGCGCGGCGTGCCTCGACGGCCTTCTCGACGGTTGATTCCGACATGCATGACACCCCAGGTACTCAAACTGATCACCGGTCTGCGGTAGTTGATCGACGCACCGGGGTCTGGGATGGCCTCCACGAACGTAAGCAACACCGTCCGCGCAGAATCGGTTACCCTTCCAGGCTTAACTCGTACGAGTGAAATCAAGCCAACTGGATTGACTCATCGGGGCGGTAGCCGCAGCCTGCCCTCGACCACGTCGAGGGCGACCTCCTTGAGCTTGCGCTGCCTGGACCGCGCGTAGGCGCGCAACGGCTGGAACGCCGCGTCGGGGTGCACGCCCCACTGGACGGCCAGGATTCCCTTGGCCTGCTCGATGGCGACCCGGCTGGTCAGCGCGGTGCGCAGCCCCTCGGCCGAGCGGGTGAGGTGCCAGAGGTTCCGGGACTGGCTCAGGGACAGCACGGCGATGTCCGCGAGCCGCTGGGCCAGTTCGAGCTCCGCGCGCACCGGCAGTTCCTCGTGTCCGTACACCTGCCAGGTGCCGAGCCGCTCCTTGCGGCGGCGCAGCGGCAGGACGGCGGCCTTGAAGATGCCGTGCTCCATGGCCCGGGAGCAGAATTCGGGCCACCGGTCGGCCGCTTCCCGCAGATCGACCCCGTACTGCGGTTCGCCCGAGCGGTACGCGTCGACGCAGGGGCCCTCCCGGCGTTCCGCCGCGAGGAGTTCCAGCAGTTCGGACGCCTCGTCGGAGCCCGAGGCGACGCGCAGCACACCGCCCTCGTCGGCCAGCATGGTGCCCACGGCCGGCACGTCGAGCAGCTCGGCGCCGCGGGAGCAGAACTCCCGGAGGAATTCCGTCACTTCGGGTTCGTCGAGCATCAGCTCGGCCAGGCCGACCGAGGCGTCCAGCCAGCGGCGTTCCCGGCCCACGTGCGTCGCCATCGTGCGTCACCTCATGCCGCTGGGGGTTCCCCTGGTACGGGCTCATACCCGCGGCGGACCGGACCATGGGCGGTCGGGGGTTTCGAACCCGCTCCGTCTTCTGTCCTCAGTACCCGTAGACGGTGAGGACGGTGATCGTGGCGAAGACCTGGTCCCAGACCTCCCGGGACGGTGCGTCGTCGGCGAACGCCTCGGGGTCCAGGTCCTGCATCCGGCTCTCGTACTCGAACTCCGCGCCCGACTCGTCGGGGTAGGGGTCCCAGCTCGCGTTCATGTACCGGCGGAGGTTCTCCAGGAACAGCGTGAAGGTCTCCACGTCGCGCGAGAGGTACCCGGCGGAGCCGTCGTCGCCCGCCGCGTCGCCCGCATGGACCGCGTCGCCCGCGTCGCCTCCGTCGGGGTGGGCGAGGTGCACGACGCCGGTGGTGCGGTGGACGCACACTTCCCGGTCGTCGCCGTCGCCGAGGTCCAGGTGGCCGAAGCCGAGCAGGTCGGGGTCGCCGTCCAGCGGCTCGACCGCGGTGAACGGGGAGAAGCTGGAGACCCCGCCCGCCCACCAGCCGGGTATGCCGACCTCGGCGAGGAACGTGCGGGTCGGGCCGTGCTCCAGGGCGGCGGGCAGCTCGGACTCGGGGAAGCGGCGCACCTCGTCCCCGAACGCGGCGCGCATCCTGGCGGCCGTGAGCGGCGGGTCCAGGTCCGGGCCGGGCGCTCCGTCGAGGTGGGGGTGGGGGCCGCCGCCCTCCGCCGATTCGTACGACGCGCCGCCGGCGGGCCAGTCGGCCAGGGCGTCGGGGTGCAGGCGCAGTACGGCGACGCCGTGCTCGTCCTGGAGGAGGTAGCGGCCTGCCGTGTCGAGGGGGGCCGTGTACTCCCAGGTGGGCGGGACGCGGAGGGCGGGGGCTGCCGGATCGGTGTCGAAGAGGACCGGCAGCGCGTCCTGGGCCTCCCGCCCCGGGCCGTGGCGCTCCGTCTCGTCGGCGGGCGGGGTGGGGACGCTCTCGCCGGTGTGGGCGTCGAAGCAGCGGCCGTCGCACCACAGCCCGTCCACCTTGATCAGCTCCCGCCCGCGGTGGATCAGCTGGCCCGCGTCGGCGTCACCGCTGAGGTTGGGCTCGGCCACGTAGTGCCCGGCCGGGCGCCACCAGGCCCACTCCGTGCTCCACGGCATGCCGGGGGCGGCGGCCGCGATCCGCGCCGCGTACTCCCCGTATCCCTGGATCGTCGCGGCGAAGTGCAGCCAGGAGGCGAATTCGGCGCGCGGCACGTCCGCCGCACCGAATATGGTCTCGGCCTGCCGGAAGACGCGCCGGCCCTGCTCGGCGGCTGCCGACTCCCGCTGCCGCGTGGACAGTTCGTCCCGTACGACCGAGCGGTCGGCGTGCAGCAGGGCCGCCGGGTCCGCGAGCAGGGTGTCCAGCGTGCGGGCGTGGTGCATGGCCTGATCTCCCCGTGGGTCCATGGAGATCATCCTGACATCCGGCACTGACAATCCGGCGCTGAGGATCCGGCACTGACAATCCGGCATTGTCCAAGGGGTCCGGGGCCCGTCACGGG
>NZ_JBSGZD010000137.1:0-19669 GCF_053610825.1 Streptomyces sp. NPDC054863
GGGCAGCTGACCGCGGCGCACCGCCGGTACTCCCGGGGATGTCAGGCGGTACGCCCAGGGCGTGTCAGGCTTCCCGGCTCCCTGCGTACATCTCATCGATCAGGTGCTTGTACTCCCGCTCGACGACCGGCCGCTTCAGCTTCAGGCTGGGCGTGAGCTCACCGTTCTCGACATCCAGGTCGCGGGGCAGCAGCCGGAACTTCTTGATGGTCTGCCAGCGCTGAAGCCCTTCGTTGAGCTCCTTGACGTAACCCTCTATGAGGGTCTGGGTCTCCGGCGCGGCGACCACCTCTGCGTACGTCGTCGCCCCGAGGCCCTGCTCCTTCGCCCAGCCGAGGATCGTCGGCTCGTCGAGGGAGATCAGCGCCGTGCAGAAGTTCCGGTCGGCACCGTGCACCAGGATGTTCGAGACGTACGGACAGACCGCCTTGAACTGGCCCTCGGTCTCGGCGGGCGAGATGTACTTGCCGCCGGACGTCTTGATGATGTCCTTCTTGCGGTCGGTGATCTTGAGGTAGCCGTCCGCCGACAGTTCGCCGATGTCGCCGGTGTGGAACCAGCCGTCGGGCTCCAGGACTTCGGCGGTCTTCTCCGGCAGCCCGTGGTAGCCCTGCATGATGCCGGGGCTGCGCAGCAGGATCTCGCCGTCCTCGGCGATGCGGACCTCGGTGCCGGGGAGCGGCTTGCCGACGGTGCCGGTGCGGTACGCCTCACCGGGGTTGACGAAGCTGGCGGCGCTGGACTCGGTCAGCCCGTAGCCCTCCAGGATGTGAATCCCGGCGCCGGCGAAGAAGTAGCCGATGTCGGGGGCGAGCGCGGCCGAACCCGACACGCACGCCCGCAGCCGCCCGCCGAACGCCTCGCGGATCTTCGAGAAGACCAGTGCGTCCGCGACCTTGTGCTTGGCGTTCAGCGCGAACGGCGCCGTCGCCTGCCCGGTCCGCCGGAAGTTGTCCTGCGTCACCTTCGCGTACTCGCGGCCCACGCCCGCCGCCCACTGGAAGATCTTGTACTTGGCTCCGCCGCCGGCCCGCGCCTTTGCGGCGACGCCGTTGTAAACCTTCTCGAAGATGCGCGGTACGGCAGCCATGTACGTCGGCTGCACGACCGGCAGATTCTCAATGATCTTGTCGATGCGGCCGTCGACGGCGGTGACGTGCCCGACCTCGATCTGTCCGGAGGTGAGCACCTTGCCGAAGACGTGCGCCAGCGGCAGCCACAGGTACTGGAGGTCGTCCTTGGTGATCAGCCCGGTCCCGACGGTCGCCTTCGCCATGTACGACCAGCAGTCGTGCGGCAGCCGCACGCCCTTGGGGCGGCCGGTGGTGCCGGAGGTGTAGATGAGCGTGGCGAGCTGGTCGGAGGTGATCGCCGCGACGCGCGCCCTGACCGCGTCCGGATTCTTCTCCAGGTACGCCGCTCCGCGTGCCTCCAGGTCGGCGAGCGAGAGCACCCAGCCCTCGGGGTCACCGTCGGCGGACACGGCGTCCTCGGCGTTGACGACCACGACGTGGGCGAGGTTCGGCAGTTCGGCGCGCTTCTCGCGGGCCTTGGCGAGCTGCGCGGCGTCCTCGGCGATCAGGATGCGGCTCTCGGAGTCGGAGAGGATGTACGCCGACTCCTCGGCGTTGGTCGAGGGGTAGATCGTGGTGGTGGCCGCTCCGGCGCACATCACACCGAGGTCGGCGAGGATCCACTCGACCCGGGTGCCCGAGGCGAGCGCGACCCGCTCCTCGGGCTGCACGCCGAGTTCGACGAGGCCGGCGCCGATCGCGTACACCCGCTCAGCGGCCTGCCCCCAGCTCAGCGAGCGCCATTCGTCGGGCCCCTGTCCACCGGACGGCGGCACCGGATACCGGTAGGCCTCCCCGTCCGGCGTGGCGGCCACGCGCTCAATGAAGAGGTTCGCCACGGACGGCGGCCGGTTCTCGATCAAGGTCTGTGTGTCGCTCACGACGTCCTCCGGGCCCACGGCATTGCTGCGCGACTGGCTGGTATTTAACTGGCGAGTAACAAACGAACAGTGATCAGACTAGAGCGCCCGGGCCTGGCGCGTAAGAGTCCCCGGGCCCTCCTTTTCATAACGGCCCGGCACCGGTTTCCCCGGGCGCCGACACGGTGCAGCCGGGTGGCCCGCACGGTCCGTACAACAGGACGGGCCCGCCGCACCTCAGTGCGACGGGCCCGGGGCCCTCAGCGAGCGCTTCAGGAGCACCCGGCTGTTCCTGCAACGCTCGGCCGTTCCTGGGAACGCTCGGCTACTTCTTGGCCTTGCCGCCGGACTCGTCGCTGGAGAGGACGGCGATGAAGGCTTCCTGCGGCACCTCGACGCTGCCGACCATCTTCATTCGCTTCTTGCCCTCCTTCTGCTTCTCCAGGAGCTTGCGCTTGCGGGAGATGTCGCCGCCGTAGCACTTGGCGAGGACGTCCTTGCGGATGGCGCGGATCGTCTCGCGGGAGATGACCCGGGAGCCGATGGCGGCCTGGATGGGGATCTCGAAGGCCTGCCGCGGGATGAGCTCGCGCAGCTTGGCGACGAGGCGCACTCCGTACGCGTACGCGGCGTCCTTGTGCGTGACGGCGGAGAAGGCGTCGACCCTGTCGCCGTGCAGCAGGATGTCGACCTTGACGAGGGCCGCGGACTGCTCGCCCGTGGGCTCGTAGTCGAGGGAGGCGTAACCGCGGGTCTTGGACTTCAGCTGGTCGAAGAAGTCGAAGACGATTTCCGCCAGCGGCAGCGTGTAGCGGATCTCGACGCGGTCCTCGGAGAGGTAGTCCATGCCGAGGAGCGTGCCGCGGCGGGTCTGGCAGAGCTCCATGATCGCGCCGATGAACTCGCTCGGCGCGAGGATCGTGGCCCGTACGACCGGCTCGAAGACGTCCGAGATCTTGCCCTCGGGGAATTCGCTCGGGTTGGTCACGATGTGCTCGCTGGTGTCCTCCATGACCACGCGGTAGACCACGTTGGGCGCCGTCGCGATGAGGTCGAGGCCGAACTCGCGCTCCAGCCGCTCGCGGATCACGTCGAGGTGCAGCAGGCCGAGGAAGCCGACGCGGAAGCCGAAGCCCAGTGCCGCCGAGGTCTCCGGCTCGTACACCAGCGCGGCGTCGTTGAGCTGGAGCTTGTCGAGGGCCTCGCGCAGGTCCGGGTACTCGGAGCCGTCCAGCGGGTACAGGCCCGAGAAGACCATCGGCTTCGGGTCCTTGTAACCGCCCAGAGCCTCCGTCGCCCCCTTGTTCAGGGAGGTGATGGTGTCGCCGACCTTGGACTGCCGGACGTCCTTCACACCGGTGATGATGTAGCCGACCTCGCCGACGCCGACGCCGTCGGAGGGGGTCATCTCCGGCGAGGAGACGCCGATCTCCAGCAGCTCGTGGGTGGCGCCGGTCGACATCATCTTGATGCGCTCGCGCTTGTTGAGCTGGCCGTCGACCACTCGTACGTACGTCACGACGCCGCGGTAGGAGTCGTAGACCGAGTCGAAGATCATGGCTCGGGCGGGCGCGTCCTTGACGCCGACCGGGGCCGGTACGTCGCGCACGACCCGGTCGAGCAGCGCGTCCACGCCCATGCCGGTCTTCGCGGAGACCTTCAGGACGTCCTCGGGCTGGCAGCCGATGAGGTTGGCGAGCTCCTCGGAGAACTTCTCCGGCTGGGCGGCCGGCAGGTCGATCTTGTTGAGGACGGGAACGATCGTGAGGTTGTTCTCCATCGCCAGGTAGAGGTTGGCGAGGGTCTGCGCCTCGATGCCCTGTGCCGCGTCGACCAGCAGGACCGTGCCCTCGCAGGCGGCCAGCGAGCGGGAGACCTCGTACGTGAAGTCCACGTGGCCCGGGGTGTCGATCATGTTGAGGATGTGGGTCTTGCCCTTGCCCTCGCCCTCGGTGGGCGCCCAGGGCAGCCGTACCGCCTGGGACTTGATCGTGATGCCGCGCTCGCGCTCGATGTCCATGCGGTCGAGGTACTGGGCACGCATCTGCCGCACATCGACCACGCCGGTCAGCTGGAGCATCCGGTCGGCAAGCGTCGACTTGCCGTGGTCGATGTGCGCGATGATGCAGAAGTTGCGGAGCAGTGCCGGGTCGGTACGGCTCGGCTCGGGCACGTGGAGAGGAGTCGCGGGCACGCAGGGTCCTGATTCTTGAGAAGACGTACACGGTGGGCGCCGCGGCTGTGTGTCGGGCGCGCGCGTGCGTCGTTCTCGTCTCGGTCCGGAAGTTGTGAAGTCTTCCCATGGTCCCACGACCGGGGGCCTGCGGCCGGTTTGGGCCGGTCGGGCGGCGGCTGGTAGCCTGGGCAGCTGTGTCTCGTGACCTTCGCGGGTGGCGGGACGCACATCGAGATCCAACCGAACCTGTAAAGGCTCTTTCGTGGCGAACATCAAGTCCCAGATCAAGCGGAACAAGACCAACGAGAAGGCGCGCCTGCGCAACAAGGCCGTCAAGTCCTCGGTCAAGACCGCCGTGCGCAAGGCCCGCGAGGCCGTCGTCGCCGGTGACGTCGAGAAGGCCACGCTGGCCGTTCGCGACGCCTCCCGCGCGCTCGACAAGGCCGCCAGCAAGGGTGTCATCCACAAGAACGCCGCCGCCAACAAGAAGTCGGCGCTGGCTGCCAAGGTCGCCACCCTGCAGGCCTGAGCATCGTCTCTGAGGTACCTGTAGTGAATCGTCGGCGCCAGGATTCAGCGGACCCTCTCTACCGCTCCTGACCCGACACCCCCGCCGCGCACCGAACGCGTTCGCCACGCGGGCGCGGTGGAACCCAGCTTGAACCGGAACCCCGGTCTCCGTCCTCCCCAGGACGGTGGCCGGGGTTCCGGCGTTTCCCCGACGAGGCCCGGGCGGGTCGCGCACCGCCGCAGTGCGCCGTCGGCCCGCACCGGGAGGGGCCCAGGGCCTGGGCCTGTCCCGGCGGATCCTGCTGGGCCTGTCCCGGCGGATCCTGCCGCGGTCGCGTGCCCTAGCGGGACGATCGGGCCCGAGCGGCGCGGGCCACCGCGACGACCGCCTTCTCCAGGGCGTACTCCGGGTCGTCCCCGCCGCCCTTGACTCCCGCGTCGGCGTCGGCGACCGCGCGCAGCGCGAGAGCGACGCCGTCCGCCGACCAGCCGCGCATCTGCTGGCGGACCCGGTCGATCTTCCACGGCGGCATGCCGAGGTCCCGGGCCAGGTCGCCGGGGCGGGCACCGCGCGGGGCGGAAGCGAGCTTGCCGATGGCGCGTACGGCCTGGGCAAGCGCGCTGGTGATCAGTACGGGAGCGACACCGGTCGACAGCGACCAGCGCAACGCTTCGAGCGCTTCTGCCGCCCGGCCCTCGACCGCGCGGTCGGCGACGGTGAAGCTGGAGGCTTCGGCCCGGCCCGTGTAGTACCGGCCGACGACCGCCTCGTCGATGGTGCCCTCGACGTCCGCGACGAGCTGCGAGACGGCGCTGGCCAGCTCGCGCAGGTCACTGCCGATGGAGTCGACGAGCGCCTGGCCCGCCTCGGGGGTGGCGGACCTGCCCAGGGCGCGGAACTCGGATCGTACGAACGACAGCCGCTCGGCGGGCTTGGTGGTCTTGGGGCAGGCGACCTCGCGGGCACCGGCCTTGCGGGCCGCGTCGAGGAGGCCCTTGCCCTTGGCGCCGCCCGCGTGCAGCAGGACGAGGGTGATCTCCTCTGCGGGGGCGCCGAGGTACGCCTTGACGTCCTTGACCGTGTCGGCGGAGAGGTCCTGTGCGTTGCGCACGACGACGACCTTGCGCTCGGAGAAGAGCGACGGGCTGGTCAGCTCGGCGAGCGTGCCGGGCTCCAGCTTGTCGGGCGTGAGGTCGCGCACGTCGGTCTCCGCGTCGGCGGCGCGGGCCGCCGCCACTACCTGCCGCACGGCGCGGTCGAGCAGCAGGTCCTCCTGCCCCACGGCGAGGGTGACGGGGGCGAGCGGATCGTCGGTCGAATTCTTCCTGGTGGCCATCGCGGTCAAGCATCCCACGGGCCACTGACAGCGCCCGCCCCGCCGAGTTCGTACCGCACGGGTGCCGGACAATGTGCACGTGAGCGATGTACGACATGTATTGGTACTGCCGGACCGGGATGCCGCCGAGGAGGTGGCCCAGGAGCTGCCCGACCGGTTCGGGACGGTGGAGGAGCCCCAGCTCGTACGGGACGCCCTGGCGGGCGAGGACGACGCCGAGGACGCCCAGTGGCTGGTGGTGGTCGAGGACCCCGAGGGGCGCCTGGACTCCGCGGCACTGGATGCGCTGGCCGCGGAGTACGAGGGGTGGCTGGAGGCTCCGTAGGAATGACTGGAGGCTCCGTGGGGACGGCTGGAGGCTCCGCGGGGACGGCTGGGGACCCTTGGGAGAGGCACGCCGGGATCGGGGTTAGGTGCCCGGGGCTCCTAAAGGGCCTGCTCAGGAGGCCGGGGCACCCGATCCCTTGGGGATGATCTGGATGTCCAGCTCGACGGCGATGGACGAGCCGATGGCGGCGATGCCGTGCCCGAGCATCGTCTGCCAGGTGAGGGTGAAGTCCTCGCGGTGCAGTTCGGCGATGGAGTGGACGGCCGCGCGGGTCTCGCCCTGGATGCCGTTGCCCATGCCGAGGTACTGGCTGTCCAGCGTGACGGTGCGGCTCACGCCGTGCAGGGTGAGGGCGCCGGAGACGGCCCAGCGGCTGCCGCCGCGGTGCACGAAGCGGTCGCTGTAGAACTCCATCGTCGGGTAGTTCGCGACGTCGAAGAAGTCCTTGCCCCGCAGGTGGTCGTCGCGCATCTTGACGTTGGTGTCGATGGACGCGGCGTCGATGATGACGTGCATGGCGGAGTTCTCCATGCGCTCGCCGATGCGGACCGCGCCCGCGAAGCTGTTGAATCGGCCACGGATGCGGGCGAGGCCGATGTGCCGCGCGGAGAAGCTGATCTGGGAGTGCATGAGGTCGATCTCCCAGTCGCCGGGCTCCGGGAGCTGTGGCGGGGAGGCGATCTGGAGGGTCACGTTGCCGAGGCCGGAGTGGCCGCGCTCGGTGACGGTGGCGCTGCCGCGGTACGGCGTGAAGCCCTCGGCGGTGACGGCCAGCCGGTAGTCACCGGCTGGCACGGCGGCGACGAGGGAGCCGTACGGGTCGGTCTCGCCCCCGACGATCTTGCGTCCGGCGCTGTCGGTGACGACGAACTCGGCCTGCCGGACGGGCTCGTTGACCGGGTCGAGGACCCGGCAGCTGAGTACGCCGGCGGAGGCCGGGACGGAGAGTCCGGCGAGCGGGTTGGCGTGGCTTCCGGAGGTCGAACGTCGGCCGAGCCAGCGGGAGATCATGATCTGCGCACCCCCGTGCGATTCGTTGCTGCAGGGGCGCGACGCACACGACGAACCGTCGGGATGGCGACCCTTTGACGAAAAAGCATTCGATCACTCATGGGGTGTTCGAGGCAAACGCGGGGCTCGGTGGGGAGATGGACCTGCCTGTCCCCAGAGGTCTGAATTGAGCATTCCGCACACCTGTATCTGCTGGTCATCGACTCATTACCGGTAGTAATCCAACTCTTGGCGCGGGTTGCGGAGACCGCGTGGAAACCGTTTGCGACGGCTTGCGACGGCTGCGCACGGGGTTGCGGCCCCGCCGACCCGGCGGGTCGCGCAGGTGCGGCACGCGGCTGGAATCAGCTCCCCCTTGGCACCGCCCCCAGCCCGGCCCCCGAGCCGGTCACCGCGATCGGCCCGTCCCTGTCCGTACGCAGCACCACCGCACCGCCGGACGTGAGCGCCGCCAGGGCTGCGGGTGCCGGATGTCCGTACGGGTTGTCACGGCCCACCGGGACGAGGGCCAGCCGGGGTGCGGCCCTGCGGAGCAGCCCCGGGTCCTGACGGGCCGACCCGTGGTGGGCGACCTTGAGGACATCCACCGGCGGGAGCTCGGGCCTGGCTCTCAGCAGGGCCTGCTGGGCAGGCGGTTCGAGATCGCCGGGCAGCAGCAGGGTCAGGCCCCCGCCCCCGCTCCGGCCCCCGGCCGGGCCTCCGCCCGCGCCCCCTTCCAGGTCTCCGCCCACGTCCCCGTCCGGGCCACCTCCCGTGTTCTTGTCCGGGCCACCTCCCGCGTCCCCTTCCAGGTCTCGGTCCGGACTCCCGTGCCGTACGAGCAGGGTGATGCTCGCGTCGTTCGGCTCGCGGGGCACCGGGTGCGGGGACGGCGGCGGCCACAGCACCTCCCAGTCGAGCGGGCCGATCCGGCGCCGCTCCCCCGGCCTGACGGTGATCACCGGCACCCCGGCCCCGGCTGCCGTCCGGTGGACGAACGCGGCCTGGTCCCGCGGTTCCTGGAGCGTCGTCGTCTGGACCGCACCGACCGCCCGGCCGCGCAGCACCCCGGGCAGCCCGGCCACGTGGTCGGCATGGAAGTGACTGAGCACGACCAGCGGTACGCGAGTGATGCCGAGGTCGCGCAGACAGCGGTCGACCAGTACGGGGTCGGGGCCCGCGTCGACGACCACGGCCGTCCCTTCCTCCCCTGCCGCGAGCACCGTCGCGTCTCCCTGGCCGACGTCGCACATGACGAACTTCCAGTCCGGCGGCGGCCATCCGGTGAGGACTCCGGTGAGCGGCGGCGGTCGCACCACCGCGAGCAGCAGGAGCAGTGCGCAGCCGGCACTCAGCCAGGGGTGGCGCGGGGCCCGGCGCACGGCGAGCACCACGGCGACGGTCAGGGCGGCGAGCAGCAGCCCGCCCTGCCAGCCGCCCGGCCAGCCGATCTCCGCGCCCGGCAGTGCGGCCCCGGCCCTGGCGACCCCCGCGATCCACCCGGCGGGCCAGCCCGCGACCCCGGCGAGCAGTTCGGCCACCGGCATCGCCACGGGAGCCGCCGCGAGGGCGGCGAAGCCGAGCACGGTGGCCGGGGCGATCGCCAGCTCCGCGAAGAGGTTGCAGGGGATCGCCACGAGGCTGACCCGGGCGGCCATCACCGCGACCACCGGCGCACACACCGCCTGCGCCGCGCACGCCGCCGCGAGCACCTCGGCGAGCCTGGGCGGCACCCCGCGTCGTTGCATCCCGGCACTCCAGACCGGGCCGATCGTGAGCAGCGCGCCGGTGGCCAGCACCGACAGCAGAAATCCGTAACTCCGGGCCAGCCACGGGTCGTACAGCACCAGGAGCAGGACGGCGGCGGCCAGCGCCGGGATCAGTGACCTGCGCCGGCCGGTGCCGATGGCGAGGAGGGTGATCAGGCCGCAGGCGGCAGCCCGCAGCACGCTGGGCTCCGGACGGCACACGATCACGAAGGCAAGAGTGAGTGCCCCGCCGAACAGCGCGGTGGTGCGCAGCGAGATGCCGAGCCTGGGCGCGAGCCCCCGACGCTCCGCGCGCAGGGCCAGGGCGGGTGGCCCGATCAGCAGCGCCAGGACGATGGTGAGGTTGCTGCCGGAGACGGCGGTCAAATGCACCAGGTCGGTTGCCGCGAAGGCGTCGTGCAGGTCCGGTTCCATACGGGAGGTGTCGCCGACGACCAGCCCGGGCAGCAGCGCCCGGGAGTCCGGCGGCAGCCCTTCGGTGGCTTCCCGCAGCCCGGCCCTGAGCCCACCGGCCGCGCGCTGCACGGCAGTCGGCGGTCCTGCGATCTCCGGGGGCCCGCTGCCCGGAACGCGCAGCACGGCGGCGATCCGGTCGCCGTCCGGCAGCGGCGGCGCCAGCCGTGCCCCGGTCACCCGCAGCCGGGTGGAGGGCAGCAGCCGCAACCACTGGGCGGTGGGGCCACGCACCGGGGCGAGGACGAGGACCGGTGTGCGTACGGCAGTGACCGTACCGTCGACGGCGGTGACCCGGGTGACCTCGGCGTCCAGTACGACGGAACGAGGCGCCGTCCGGGCGCCCCGCACCCTGGGCCGGGTCTGCCGCGGGTCGCCGGTGACCGTCAGCTCGGCCCCCACCGTGGCGTACCGGTGCGCCAGTTCGGGCACCGGGCCCCGGTGGAGGTCGGCCGAGTGCAGTGCGGCCGAGGCAGCCGCTGCGGCGGCGCAGAGGAGCGCGGTGGCGACGGCGGTGAGCCGCAGGGAACGCCCGCCATCCGGCCCGCCGGTCCGGCCCCCGCTCCGGCCTCCAGTCCGGCCGTCGGTCCGGCTACCGCTCCATCCGCTGGTCCGGCTACCGATCCACCTGTCGGTCCGGCCTCCGCCCTGCCCACCGGTACCCGCGCCGCTCCGGTCACCGCCGCTGCGCCCTGCTGTCCCCCACGACGCCAGGAGAACCGCTGCCAGGGCTCCTGCCAAGGTGACGGCGAGGAGTGCGACCGCCGGCGCCGCGGGTCCGCCCACCGTCAGTGCGGCGGCGGCCCAGGCCGCCAGCGCCGGAGGCAGCAGCCTGAGATCGGCCGGGCCCTCCTGCCGCGGGTGGGAGTCCCCGAGCCGGTGGCCGGATGCGGCGTGCACCCCGGGTCGCACGACCGCTGCGGGAAGGTCGGAGCCGGTGGCGGGGCCGGTGGGGCGGTTCACGGGCGTACGAGGTTCTGGAGGTCCGTGAAACGTCGGTCACCGATCCCGTTGACCTCGCGGAGCTCCTCCACGGAGCGGAAACCGCCGTGCTGCGTGCGGTAGTCGACGATGTGCCGGGCGAGGACGGGGCCGACGCCGGGCAGGGTGTCGAGCTGTTCCACGGTCGCCGAGTTGAGGCTGAGGGGCCCGGTCGACGGGACCCCGCCCGCACCGGCACCCGAGCCCGTCCCCGGGCCGCTGCCCGCGTCCGGCGGAGGCGGTGCGGGCCCTCCGACCACCACCTGTTCGCCGTCGGTCAGTACCCGGGCCCTGTTGAGTCCGCCGGTGTCCACACCGGTCTTGACGCCGCCGGCCACTCTCAGGGCGTCGGCGACCCTCGATCCGGCGGGCAGCCGGTGCACACCCGGCTGCCGTACCTTGCCGCTCACGTCGACGACGACCACCGCACCGCCGGGCGCTTGCGGAGCCTGTGCCGGCCCCGGGACGGCCGCAGGGGCCGGCACAGGGCCGGGCGGCGGCTGTGCCCGAGGTGCCGTCGGCGGGGGTACCGCGGGGCCCGCCGCTCCCACCGTTTCCGGGGCGCGTACGGTCTCGGGGCGCCCGGTCCAGAAGTGCTGGAAGGCGAAGCCCGCGGACACGGCCAGGACGGCGGCGAGCGCTCCCAGCGTTCTGGGCTCCATCCCGCACCGCGTCTGGACCCACACCGGCATGCGCTCCCGCACCGCGGCCCACCCCCGCCGCAGCCCTCCCACACCCCGCCGCACGGCGGCCGGTGAAGCCCCGGAAACTTCCGGAACAGCCACACGCGTCCGTACTTGAGCTACTGGGGAGGGAACCGGAACGCGGGCCTGTGCGACCCGGACACGGGCCTGCGCGGCCGGAGCACGGAAGACCGGGACCGATGAAGGGGTCGCGGAGCGCGGGGAAACCACGGGGGCGGAAGCAGCAGGGGCAGAGGTCGCGGAAGAAGGGGTCGAGGGCGCCAGCACCCGAGACAGGGCACTGGGCAAGGCACTGGGCAAGGCACCGGGGAGGGCGAAGAGCGCGTCCGCACGGCGCCTGGACACGGCTGCCGCAGCGGTGGCAGCCGCCCCGCGTCTGCCGCGCCGGGCGCCCGGCGCAGTGTGGAACCTCGTACGGGAGAGCCTTGTGCGCTCCGGCCTCGTACGGGCGAGGGAGTGGGAGGTACGACCGGGCGTGCGGCCCGGTCCTGTCGTTTCGTTTCGTGATCGCAGAGCCATGCACCTGACGGTAGGCACATCACCCAGAACCTGCTGATCATGGTCAATTCTCGTGGAAAAGACACCAGTTGTGGATAACTCGGCCACCCTCCCAGGAGAAACGAGTGGCAGAAGTGGCATGGGTGGCACAGGTGGCGCAGGCGAAGCGAGTGGCGCAGGGGAATCGGGTATACGGGTGATACGGATCCCTCAGCGTGCTGAGATCACGGCCCCCAGCAGCCCGGGCCCCGTGTGTGCCCCGATCACCGCCCCGACCTCGCTGACGTGCAGATCCGCCAGCCCCGGCACCCGTTCCCTGAGCCGCTGCGCGAGTGTCTCGGCACGGTCGGGTGCGGCCAGGTGGTGGACCGCGATGTCCACGCGGCGCTCGCCGGCCCGCTCCACCGCGAGCTCCTCCAGCCGGGCGATCGCCCGGGACGCCGTACGTACCTTCTCCAGCATCTCGATCCGCCCGTCGGCGAGTTCGAGGAGCGGTTTGACCGCGAGCGCCGAGCCCAGCAGTGCCTGCGCGGCACCGATCCGGCCTCCGCGCCGCAGATAGTCCAGGGTGTCGACGTAGAAGTACGCGGCGGTGCCTTCGGCGCGTTTCTCCGCCGCGGCCACCGCCTCGTCGACCGTGCCGCCCGCCTCGGCGACCTCGGCCGCGGAGAGGGCACAGAAGCCGAGCGCCATGGCGATCATCCCGGTGTCCACCACCCGTACCGGCACGGGCGCCTCGCGTGCCGCGAGCACGGCCGCGTCGTACGTGCCGGAAAGCTCGGCCGGCAGGTGCAGCGAGACGATTCCGGTGGCGCCTGCCTCCGCCGCCGCACGGTACGTCGCGGCGAACATCTCGGGGCTCGGCCGGGACGTGGTCACCGACCGGCGCTTCTGCAGGGCCTGGGCAAGCGAACGAGCGGAGATCTCCGTGCCCTCTTCGAGCGCCTGGTCGCCGAGGACGACGGTCAGCGGCACCGCGGTGATGCCGTGCCGCTCCATCGTCCGGTGTGGCAGGTAGGCCGTTGAATCGGTGACGATCGCGACATGGCGGGACATGAGCGGGAGGTTACCCGCAGGCGAAGCCCTGCGGCAGTCCGGCCCCACTCAACGGGGTCACCGGCAGGCGGCGACCCCGTGGGCCGCACAGTGCAGGCGGAGCGCGGACGAAGCACAGACGGAGCGCGCAGGCTGCAAGGGATCCGAGCGCCCGCAGGGATCAGGTGGTGCTCTCGGGCCGGGCTTCCTTCTGCCACGAGTAGGTGGTCTGCCGGCTGTGGTCGCGGCCGGTGATCGCCTGCGGCCCGGAGGACTTCTCGCCCTCTGCGAAGTCCCCTGCTGCGGATTCGCCCTGCCCGGTCCTGCTCTCGCCGGGCTCCGGCCAGGTCTGCGAAGGTCCGGCAGCGGCCGTCCCGTCCTGCCGGGCGGGGTCGGGGTCCACGGCCGCCCAGTGGCGCAGTGCCCCGGACTCCATCCGGATCTGCTCGCTCAGCGAGGCCAGGTCGTCGTCCGCGAACTTCCGTGCCCGGTCCCGGGCCGCCCAGCGCAGCGAGTCCGCCGACTGCACGACCTCCTCCGTACGCTCACGGAGCTCCGGGATCCGCTCGGCGGCCTGCGCCTTGTCCGGATCGCGCTCCAGCCGGCGCAGCTCGTCGTCCAGCTGGTGGCCGTACTCGCTGAGCCGCTCGAACAGGGCGATCGACTCCGACAGTGAGGCGTCGGACGCCACGCCCGTGGTCAGTGCCTCCTGAGTGGCCCTCATGGAAGTGCGCAGCGACAGCCGCAGCTGTGCCAGCTCGCCGCCCATGCCTACCTGTCCGTAGCTCTTCGCCCGTAGCGTGGTGTCCTCGACGGTGCGCCTGGCCTGCGTGATCGTACGGTCCACGCCGCGCTTGGCGGCTCCTACCGCCTTCACGGTGACGAACACCCCCAATCCGACGAAGGCAAAGAAGAGCAGCGCCATGATCAGGATGACGACAGCTTCCATGACGCCCCTCCGCGGTAGGAATGATGGGATGTTCCGCTGACTGAACTGTTGACTGCTCCCACCGTAAACGGAGCGGGCAGGCCAGAGGTTCCATCGGAACCCCCAACCTGCCCGTAGGGGAAAGCCCTCAGCCAGTGCGTACAGCCGCCCCGATCGTGCGGTTCAGGACTACGCCGGAACGATATTGACCAGTTTCGGCGCCCGTACGATCACCTTGCGGATGCCCGCGCCGCCCAGCGCCGCAACGACGGCGGGGTCCGCCAGCGCCAGCTTCTCCAGCTCGTCGTCACCGATCGACGGGGAGATCTCCAGGCGCGCCTTGACCTTGCCCTTGATCTGAACGACGCAGGTCACGGTCTCGTCCACGACGTACGCCGGGTCCGCGACCGGGAAGTCCTGGTGAACGACCGACTCGGTGTGCCCCAGCTTGCGCCACAGCTCCTCGGCGATGTGCGGGGCCAACGGAGCGGCCAGCAGCACCAGTCGCTCGGCAACCGACCGCGACACGGGGCCACCCGTCTTCGTCAGGTGGTTGTTCAGCTCGGTGATCTTCGCGATGGCCGTGTTGAAGCGCATTCCGGCCATGTCCTGGCCGACGCCGTCGATCGCCTTGTGCAGGGCACGCAGTGTGTCCTCGTCCGGCTCGGTGTCGACGACGTTGACGTCGCCCGTCGTCTCGTCGACGACGTTGCGCCACAGCCGCTGCAACAGCCGGTACTGGCCGACGACCGCACGGGTGTCCCAAGGGCGCGACACGTCCAGCGGCCCCATCGCCATCTCATAGAGGCGCAGGGTGTCCGCACCGTACTCGGCGGAGATCTCGTCGGGCGTGACGGCGTTCTTCAGGGACTTGCCCATCTTGCCCAGGACCCGGCTGACCTTCTCGCCCTGGTAGTAGAAACCGCCGTCGCGTTCCTCGACCTCGGCAGCCGGGACGGCGATGCCGCGTGCGTCCCGGTAGACGAAGGCCTGGATCATGCCCTGGTTGTACAGCTTGTGGAACGGCTCGGACGACGAGACGTGACCCAGGTCGAACAGCACCTTCGACCAGAACCGGGCGTACAGCAGGTGCAGCACCGCGTGCTCCGCGCCGCCGACGTACAGGTCGACGCCGCCGTGCGGCATGCCCTCGCGCGGGCCCATCCAGTACTGCTCGACGGCCGGGTCGACCAGCTTCTCGCTGTTGTGCGGGTCCAGGTAGCGCAGCTCGTACCAGCAGGAACCGGCCCAGTTGGGCATGGTGTTGGTCTCGCGGCGGTACTTCTTGGGACCGTCGCCCAGGTCCAGGGTGACGTTGACCCAGTCCTGGTTCCGCGACAGCGGCGTCTCGGGCTGCGCGTCGGCGTCCTCGGGGTCGAAGGTGCGCGGCGAGTAGTCCTCGACCTCGGGCAGCTCCAGCGGCAGCATCGACTCGGGCAGCGAGTGGGCGATGCCGTCCTCGTCGTAGACGATCGGGAAGGGCTCGCCCCAGTAGCGCTGACGGCTGAACAGCCAGTCGCGCAGCCGGTAGTTGATCGTGCCCTCGCCGCAGCCGTTCTCAGCCAGCCACTCGGTCATGCGGACCTTCGCGTCGACGACGCCCAGCCCGTTCAGCGAGACGGTGTCCGCCGCGGCGGAGTTGACGATCTTCCCGTCGTACGAGGCGAACGCGTCGTCCCACTCGGCCGGATCCCCGCCGCGGCCGTCCGTCGGCTCGACGACGCAGCGCATCGGCAGCTCGAAGGCGCGCGCAAAAGCGAAGTCGCGGGTGTCGTGCGCGGGAACCGCCATGATCGCGCCGGTTCCGTAACCCATCAGCACGTAGTCGGCGATGAAAACGGGGACGCGCTCCCCACTTACCGGGTTGGTCGCGTACGCACCCGTGAAGACACCGGACTTCTCCTTGGCGTCGGCCTGCCGCTCCACGTCGGACTTGGCGGCGGCCTGCTTGCGGTACGCGGCGACGGCCTCGGCCGGAGTGGCGTGCCCACCGGTCCACACGTCGTGCGTGCCCTCGGGCCAGGCGGCCGGGACGATGTCCGCGACCAGTTCGTGCTCAGGCGCCAGCACCATGTACGTCGCGCCGAACAGGGTGTCCTGCCGGGTGGTGAAGACAGTGATCTTCTTGCCGTCGACGCCCTCGACCGCGAAGTCCACGCGGGCGCCCTCGCTGCGACCGATCCAGTTGCGCTGCTGCAGCTTGATCGCCTCCGGCCAGTCCAGGCCGTCCAGGTCGTCGATCAGGCGGTCGGAGTAGGCGGTGATGCGCATGTTCCACTGACGCAGCTTGGCCTTGAAGACGGGGAAGTTGCCCCGCTCCGAACGCCCGTCGGCCGTCACTTCCTCGTTGGCCAGTACGGTGCCCAGCCCCGGCGCCCAGTTCACGGGCGCGTCGGAGGCGTACGCCAGCCGGTACTCGCTCAGTACGTCGGCGCGGTCGGCGGCGTCCAGGGCGGCCCAGGAACGGCCGTCGGGCAGTACGCGCTCACCGCTCTCGAACTGGGCGACCAGTTCCGCGATCGGGCGGGCCTTCTGCGCGTCCGCGTCGTACCAGGAGTTGAAGATCTGGACGAAGATCCACTGCGTCCACTTGTAGTACTCGGCGTCGATCGTCGCGAACGAGCGGCGCTTGTCGTGGCCCAGGCCCAGCCGGCGCAGCTGGTCCTTCATGTTGGCCATGTTGGCCTCGGTGGAGGTCCGCGGGTGCGTGCCGGTCTGCACGGCGTACTGCTCCGCGGGCAGTCCGAAGGCGTCGAAGCCCAGCGTGTGCAGCACGTTGTGGCCGGTCATGCGCTGGTGGCGGGCGTATACGTCGGTGGCGATGTAGCCCAGCGGGTGGCCGACGTGCAGGCCCGCACCGGAGGGGTACGGGAACATGTCCATGATGAACTTCTTGGGCTTCGCGGCCAGCTCCGCGTCACCCGACAGGTCTCCGTCGCCGGGGTTCGGCGCCTCGTAGGTGCCCTCGGCGTCCCAGAAGTCCTGCCAGCGTGCCTCGATGTCGGCGGCCATGGCAGCCGTGTAGCGGTGCGCGGCTGCCGTCTCGGCAGCGGCAGCGGAATTCGTCTCGCTCATGATTTTCGAAGCTCCATCGATTTCGTCTCTGCCTACGGATCTCTGCCTGCGGAAATGAAAAATCCCCTCGCACAGGAGGGGACGCCGCGCCGATGCCGACCAGGTTCTTCACCGGTCGGGACTGATCAGCGCGGCTCACTAAGCAGAAGGCGTACGGCACGCATGGCGTCAGGGTACCGCAGGGGTTGCGGGGACCGCATCGAGCTCTGACCTCCGGCGGAGCCCGCGGGGCGAAGGACGCGGGGCGATGGACGAGGGGCGGGGCCGAAGGACGCGGGGCGGACCGTACCCGTCCGCACACCCCGCGCACGGCAGAACCACCAAACCCCCGCCCTCCCCGCACCGCCCCGCCTAGCCTCCCGCGACGGGGCCACCTTCCCGAATCCCCGGAGTCTTTCCCATGAACCCTCTGCCTCCTCCTCCACCGCCTCGCCCGAGCCTGCGCCACAAAGCAGCCGTCGCCCCTCGGCGCCCTCTGCCACGCGCCCTGCCGGCTGCTGCGCTGCTCCTGCTGCCGCTGCTCGCCCTTCTCGGCGGTGACGGTCTCCGGGCGGCCCTCGACTTCACCACCGGTGTCCTGACCCTCGTCTCTCTCACCGCATCCGTCGCCTGGGGACTTCTCGCGACCGACCGGCTGCTGCTGAGGCCACGGCACCGGCTGGTCGCGCAGGGGGTCCACCGGGCCACCGCGGTCGCCTCCCTCGGTCTGCTCCTGCTGCACGTCACGGTCAAGGCGGCCCTCGGGCACGTGTCGCTGCTCGCGGCCCTGCTGCCGTTCGCGGGCGGGCTCTCGGGGACGTCCGTGCTTGTCGGGTTCGGCTCGCTGGCCGGACTCCTGATGATCGTGGCTGCCACGACGGGCGCCCTGCGGAGCGTCTTCGCGACGCCGGGCCGGATACCGGGCCGCTGGCGTGCGCTCCACATGCTGGCCTACCCCGCCTGGTGCTCGGCCCTCCTGCACGGCCTGTTCACCGGCCGCCCGGCCGCCGGCTGGGTGGTCACGATGTACGCCCTGTGCCTGGCCGCGGTGGCGGCGGCACTTTCCCTGCGTCTGCTCCCGCCCCGCCTCAAGAGGAACATCGTCGACGGCACCCTGCTCCCGACGGCCGGTTCCCCGCCCGTACCGCGGCAGCGTCGGCCGATCGATGCCCCGTCGTACGAGTCCCTGCCCGCCCCTCTTCCCGGCTCCCCCGCGCCCCGGCACGCGCACACCCCCACCGGAGAACGCCGTTGAACGCCCGCAACGTCCCCCTGCCTGACGTCCCCCACGTGATCACCGTCGGCCTCCCCCACCTCACCAGCGGCTTCGACCTCGCCGGCCGCCTCGACCTCGGCACCCACCTGAAGGTTCACGGCCCCCTGCCCCCTGTCACCGGCGAACACCTGGCCACGCTCGCGGAGGAGGTCTCCCTGCTCGGGAAGGGCGGCGCCGGCTTCCCTTTCGCCCGCAAGTTACGGGCAGTGGCCAAAGCCGCCGTCCGCCGCGGTACCCCTCCCGCAATCGTCGTCAACGCGAGCGAGGGCGAGCCCGCGTGCCGCAAGGACACCGTGCTGATCAACCGCGCCCCGCACCTCGTCCTGGACGGCGCCCTGCTCGCCGCCGAAGCCCTCGGCGCACGCACCCTCGTCGTCGCCGTCACCCGTGACTCCACCGAAGCGTCCGTCACGGATGCGTTCGCCGAACGCGGCCTGACCGATCGGCGCGTCCGTAACCGCGGCATCCGCGCCCGGATCGTCCGTACCCCCGAGCGCATGGTCTCCGGCGAGGCCTCCGCCGTGATCCGTGCGGCGAACGGTGGCCCCGCCCTGCCCCCCGGCCGCCGCGAGCGCGCTGCCGAGTCCGGTGTCGCAGGCGCCCCCACGCTGCTCTGCAACGCCGAGACGTACGCCCAACTCGCCGTCGCCGCACGCCTGGGCCCACGCCGCTACGCCCGCACCGGCGTCCCGGACGAGCCCGGCACCGTCCTGCTGACCCTCTCCGGCGCCGTCGCCCGCCCGCTCGTCCTTGAGGTGCCCTCCGGCGTCCCGCTCGGACACGTCCTCCAGTTGGCCGGCGCCCCGCCGCTCCCCCAGGGTGTGCTGACCGGCGGCTACCACGGCAATTGGATCGACGCGTACGCCGCGCACGACGCCGCCGTCTCCCGAGCGTCACTGGCGTCCTTCGGCGGCACGCTCGGCGCGGGCGCACTGCTCCCGATCGGCCCGGAGACCTGTCCGCTGGGCGAGTCGCTGCGCATCGCGAACTGGCTGGCCGCCGAGAGCGCCGGTCAGTGCGGCCCCTGCAAGCTGGGGCTGCCCGCCGCCGCGGGCGGCCTGTCCGACGTACTGAACGGCGGCGGCCAGGCAGCCCTGGAGGCCCTCCGCGAAGTGGCGCAGGCGGCAAGGGGCAGGGGCGCCTGCCAGCACCCCGACGGCTCGGTCCGCTTCCTGCTGTCCGCCCTGAACGCCTTTACGGACGACCTGGCAGCCCACGTCCTGGGCGGCGGCTGCGGACGCCCCACGGCGGGCGTGCTGCCCCTCCCCGGGCCCGTCCAGCAGGGCCCCGCCCGCTACGAACGCGGCGCCGGTGGCGAGAAGCTCGCCGTGGACTGGACCCTGTGCCAGGGCCACGGTCTGTGTGCGGACGTCGTCCCCGAGCTGATCCGGCTCGGCCACGACGGCTACCCGGCGCTCGCGGACACCTCCGTGCCCTTCCATCTGAAGCCCCGTGCCCAGCGCGCGGTACGCCGCTGCCCCGCCCTCGCCCTGCGTATCGAGCAGCCCCCGGGCACACCCACCGGCCCGGTTGCGGGCAAGGCCCTTGACCGGCGCCGCAGTTGAGGAAGCGCCATCATTGATGGGTACGCGGCAGCACAAAGAAGCGGACCATCCTATCGGATGGTCCGCTTCTTGTTTTCTGTGGAGCTAAGGAGAATTGAACTCCTGACCTCCTGCATGCCATGCAGGCGCTCT
>NZ_JBSGZD010000138.1:0-19527 GCF_053610825.1 Streptomyces sp. NPDC054863
CCTTCTGAGCTGCCGTTACCGGATCCGCTACGGCACCGACTTCGTCGTCACGGGTGGCCCGGCCTGCTCGGGAACACCCCCGGAGTTGCCTTCGTCACCGTGTCCTCCGTCACCCTGTCCGCCGGCACCGCCCGCTGCGTCGCCCGCTTCGTCGCCCATGACGATGCCGCGCCGCTTGGACACGTACACCGCGCCGACGATCACGCCGAAGGCGATGACCGCGACCACGGCCCGTACCCACGGATTCGCGTCGACGCCGAAGCTGTACTGGACCACGGCGGGTGCGATCAGCAGCGCCACCAGGTTCATCACCTTCAGCAGCGGGTTGATCGCGGGCCCCGCCGTGTCCTTGAAGGGGTCGCCGACGGTGTCGCCGATCACGGTCGCGGAGTGCGCCTCGCTGCCCTTGCCGCCGTGGTGCCCGTCCTCGACGAGCTTCTTGGCGTTGTCCCAGGCCCCGCCGGAGTTCGCGAGGAAGACCGCCATCAGCGTGCCGGCCCCGATCGCACCCGCGAGGTACGAGCCGAGCGCGCCGACGCCGAAGGTGAAGCCCACGGCGATGGGAGCCATGACCGCCAGCAGCCCCGGGGTCGCCAGCTCGCGCAGCGCGTCCTTCGTGCAGATGTCGACGACCCGCCCGTACTCCGGCTTCTCCGTGTAGTCCATGATCCCGGGGTGCTCGCGGAACTGCCGCCGCACCTCGTGCACCACGGCCCCCGCCGACCTGGACACCGCGCTGATCGCCAGCCCCGAGAAGAGGAAGACGACCGCGGCGCCGAGCATCAGCCCGACCAGGTTGTTCGGCTGCGAGATGTCCATGGAGAGGTTGACCGGGGTGCCCTCGCCGCCGGTGACGATGCCCGCCTTCCGCGCCGCGCCCAGGATGGCGTCCCGGTACGAGCCGAAGAGCGCCGCCGCCGCGAGGACGGCCGTCGCGATGGCGATCCCCTTGGTGATGGCCTTCGTCGTGTTGCCCACCGCGTCCAGGTCGGTGAGCACCTGCGCGCCCGCGCCGGTCACGTCGCCGGACATCTCGGCGATGCCCTGCGCGTTGTCGGAGACAGGACCGAAGGTGTCCATGGCGACGATGACGCCGACGGTGGTGAGCAGCCCGGTCCCGGCCAGCGCGACCGCGAAGAGGGCCAGGATGATCGACGTACCGCCGAGCAGGAAGGCTCCGTACACGCCGAGCCCGATGAGCAGCGCGGTGTAGACGGCGGATTCGAGCCCGATCGAGATGCCCGCCAGGACCACGGTCGCAGGGCCTGTCAGCGACGACTTGCCGATGTCGCGGACCGGCCGCCTCGTCGTCTCCGTGAAGTACCCGGTGAGCTGCTGGATCAGCGCGGCCAGCACGATTCCGATGGCGACGGCGACCAGCGCCAGCATCCGCGGATCGCCGCTGTGCCCGAGCACCGACTTGTCCGCGACGCCGTCGAGCTCGGCGTACGAGGACGGCAGGTGTACGAAGACGGCCACGGCGACCAGCACCAGCGAGATCGCGGCGGAGATGAAGAACCCGCGGTTGATCGCGGTCATGCCGCTGCGGTCGCCGCGCCGGGGGGCGACGGCGAAGATGCCGATCATGGCGGTGATCACGCCGATCGCGGGAACGATCAGCGGGAACGCGAGCCCCGCGTCGCCGAAGGCCGCCATGCCCAGGATCAGTGCGGCCACGAGCGTGACGGCGTACGACTCGAAGAGGTCGGCGGCCATGCCCGCGCAGTCGCCGACGTTGTCGCCCACGTTGTCGGCGATGGTCGCGGCATTGCGCGGATCGTCCTCCGGAATGCCCTGTTCGACCTTGCCGACCAGGTCGGCGCCGACGTCGGCGGCCTTGGTGAAGATGCCGCCGCCGACCCGCATGAACATCGCGATGAGCGCGGCGCCGAGGCCGAAGCCCTCCAGGACCTTGGGGGCGTGGTCGGCGTAGACGAGGACGACGACGGCCGCACCGAGCAGGCCGAGGCCCACGGTGATCATGCCGACGACGCCACCCGTACGGAAAGCGATCTTCATCGCTTTGTGGGACGCGGTCTTTGATCCGTCTCCGCCGGACGGGGAGATCGAATCCTTTTCCGACTCTCCCTGCGCAGGAGTCGCTTCCCGCGCAGCCGCCGCCACACGCACATTGCTTCGTACGGCGAGGCGCATACCTATGTATCCGGTGGCCGCGGAAAAGATCGCGCCGACGAGGAAGAACAGCGAACGCCCTATCCGCTGCGAGGTGTTGTCCGCCGGAAGCAGCAGCAACAGGAATACCACCACCACCGCGAAGATCCCGAGAGTCCGCAACTGCCGCATCAGATAGGCATTTGCGCCTTCCTGTACGGCGGCGGCGATCTCCTTCATGGATTCGGTGCCCTCGTCGGCCGCCAGTACCTGCCGTGTCAGCAGGCGGGCGACGATCAGTGCGGCGACCGCGACGGCTGCGATGACGATCACGACGAGCCGGTTGTTGTCGGTGAGTGAAACCGCGAGGTTCGAGAAGTGTTCGGACTGTGGGGAGTTGAAGAGTCCCGCCATTCGTCCTCCTTGACGCACAGAGCTCAAGACGTGGACGGATTGTAGGTAGCGGAAGCTGATCTCAACAGACCGCAGTGAAATCGATCTCTAGAAATGATTTTGAAACGGCGAGGAAAAAACGAAAGGCCCTGCTCAGCAGGGCCTCACGAATATCACTTACGGAAATGCCGCAAGAGCATTACCTCAGGGGTCTCAGAGACCTCAGGGCATTGCCACCGCGGAAGCGATGGGCCAGCTCATGCGGATCATTCCGCCGTTCTCCCCGTCGACCACTTCGAGGTCGTCGACGAGTCCACTGATCACGGCGAGACCCATGTCGTCCTCGCCGTCGGAGTCCAGATCCACAGCACCCGGCACCGACTCCGGCGTACTGCGCGCACCCGGCACCGAACCGGCCGGTCCGGGAACCTCGTCGCCGACCTCGATGGAGAAGGTCTTCTCCTCCTCGGTCAGCGCGACCCGTACCGGAGCCGAAATGCCGTTCGTACGGTGCAGCCCCACGGCCCGGGAGCACGCCTCGCCCACCGCGAGCCGGACCTCGTCCAGCACCGCCTCGTCGACCCCGGCCCGACGCGCCACGGCGGCTGCCACGAGGCGGGCCGTCCTGACGTGTTCGGGCTGGGCGCTGAAACGGAGTTCCACGGTGGCCATTGCGCTCCCCCTTGACGTACGGGCGTGCATCCGCAGGAGGCCGGGCGACAAGCCCGGCACCCCGCGTTGTACTGCTCTTTGGTTCTGTATCGCTTCCGAGGACCGGAAGCCGTCAGTCGGTGGCCGCGACGGCTTCGTCGACCGTGGTGTGAATCGGGAACACCTTGGTCAGTCCGGTAATCCGGAAGATCTTGAGAATGCGCTCCTGGTTGCAGACCAGGCGCAGCGAACCCTCATGGGCACGCACACGCTTCAGTCCACCCACGAGCACGCCGAGACCGGTGGAGTCGAGGAAGTCCACGCCCTCCATGTCGACGACCAGGTGGTAACTGCCGTCGTTCACCAACTCGACCAACTGCTCGCGCAGCTTGGGCGCGGTATACACATCAATCTCGCCACCGACCTCGACGACCGTACGGTCGCCGGCAGGTCCGGTCACGTTGCGAGTCGACAGGGACAGGTCCACGGATCCTCCAGCACCTTGCTATCGAGCGGCCGCCCCCCTGAGGTCTCCCCGGCGGAGCCTGAGGACGGAACGCCAGCCGCGAAACGCATTCAATCACTTACCAGCAGGCGAGCACGACGCCTTGGGACCATTGTCCGTCACGCCAGTGACACACTCGGCGTTGATGGCCAAGAATCCCCGTCCCGGACGACCTCCCCAGAGCAGGGCCCAGACCCCGTCTCCCGGCGAGGTCCTCGCCCGTCTCGCCGCAGGGGAGAGCCGGGCCACTCGCATCACTCATACGGAGCACTTGCCCCGGCGGGAGGGCAGCCATGCAGTGTGGCCCGACCGCATCCGAACGGAAGTGATCGCGGCCATCCGCGAAACCGGGATCGAGCACCCCTGGACCCACCAGGCGCAAGGAGCCGAGCACGCGCTGGACGGCGAGTCCGTGGTGATCTCCACCGGAACGGCTTCCGGCAAGTCCCTCGCCTACCTGGCCCCGGTCCTCTCCGCCCTCCTCGACGGCTCCGAGGCCCCCAACGGCCGCGGCACCACAGCCCTCTACCTCGCCCCCACCAAGGCCCTGGCCGCCGACCAGCGCCGCGCGGTGAAATCCCTCGCCGCCCCCCTCGGCAACGCGATCCGCCCGGCGGTCTACGACGGGGACACCCCGGTCGAGGAACGCGAGTGGGTCCGCCAGTACGCCAACCTGGTCCTCACCAACCCCGACATGCTGCACCGCGGCATCCTGCCCTCCCACTCCCGCTGGTCGTCCTTCCTCAAGGCCCTCCGCTACGTCGTCATCGACGAGTGCCACACCTACCGGGGCGTCTTCGGCTCGCACGTCGCCCAGGTCGTACGACGGCTGCGGCGCCTGTGCGAGCGGTACGGCGCGAACCCGATCTTCCTCCTCGCCTCCGCCACCGCCGCCGACCCCGCGATCGCCGCGAGCCGCCTCACCGGCCTTCCCGTCCACGAGGTCGCCGACGACGCGTCCCCCCGCGGCGAACTGGTCTTCGCCCTCTGGGAGCCCCCGCTCACCGACCTCCACGGCGAACAGGAAGCCCCCGTCCGCCGGACCGCCACCGCCGAGACCGCCGACCTCCTCACCGACCTGATCCTGCACAAAATCCGCACAGTTGCCTTCGTACGCTCCCGCCGCGGAGCCGAACTGGTCTCCCTCATCACCAAAGAACGCCTGGCCTCGATCGACAGCACCCTCCCCCACCGGGTGGCGGCCTACCGGGGCGGCTACCTCCCGGAAGAGCGCCGCGCCCTCGAAGCGGCCCTCCACTCCGGCGAACTCCTCGGCCTCGCCGCCACCACCGCCCTCGAACTCGGCATCGACGTCTCGGGCCTCGACGCCGTCCTGATCGCCGGCTACCCGGGAACCCGCGCCTCCCTCTGGCAGCAAGCAGGCCGCGCGGGCCGCTCAGGCGAAGGCGCCCTCGCCATCCTCATCGCCCGCGACGACCCTCTCGACACCTACCTCGCCCACCACCCCGAGGCCCTCTTCGCCCAGCCCGTCGAATCGACGGTCCTCGACCCGGACAACCCCTACGTCCTGGCCCCCCACCTCTGCGCGGCAGCTGCCGAACTCCCCCTCACCGCCGCCGACCTCACCCTCTTCGGCCCGGCCGCCGCCCCGCTCCTCCCCTCCCTCGAAGCAGCGTCCCTCCTGCGCCGCCGTGGCAAGTCCTGGTACTGGACCCGCCGCGAACGGGCCGCCGACCTCGCCGACATCCGGGGCGGCGGCGGCAACCCCGTCCAGATCGTCGAGGAGTCAACGGGCCGCCTCCTCGGCACGGTCGACGCCGAAGCCGCCCACACCGCGGTCCACGAGGGCGCCGTCCACCTCCACCAGGGCCGCACCTACCTGGTCCGCCGACTCGACCTGGAGGACTCCGCAGCCCTCGTCGAAGAGGCCAGCCCGCCCTACTCCACGACCGCCCGCGACACCACCGCCATCTCCATCCTCGCCACCGACACCACCGTCCCCTGGGGCACGGCCCGCCTCCACTACGGCTCCGTCGAGGTCACGAACCAGGTCGTCTCCTTCCTCCGCCGCAAACTCATCACCGGTGAAGTCCTGGGCGAGACCAAACTCGACCTCCCGCCCCGCACCCTGCGCACCCGAGCCGTCTGGTGGACCCTCACCGAGGACGACCTCGACGCCGCCCGTCTCACCCCGGAAATCCTTCCCGGCGCCCTGCACGCCGCCGAGCACGCCTCCATCGGCCTCCTCCCGCTCTTCGCCACCTGCGACCGCTGGGACATCGGCGGCGTCTCCATCCCCCTGCACCCCGACACCCTGCTCCCCACCGTCTTCGTCTACGACGGCCACCCGGGGGGCGCCGGATTCGCCGAACGCGGCTTCCACACCGCCCATGCCTGGCTCACCGCCACCCGCGAAGCCATCGCCTCCTGCGAGTGCGACGCCGGCTGCCCCTCCTGCATCCAGTCCCCCAAATGCGGCAACGGCAACGACCCCCTCCACAAACGAGGCGCCCTCCGCCTCCTCACCACCCTCCTCAACGCCGCCCCACCCGACCCACCGAGCCCGCCCGGGGTTTGAGGCCGCATCGGACGCAGTCGGCGTCCGGCGCGCAGCCACAGTCCGTGTCCGGGGCGCAGCCACAGTCCGTGTCCGGGGCGCAGCTCCCTGCAGCCCCACCACCGCCAGCCGTGCTACCCCGGCCCCGCGGCCAGAGGCCAGAGGCCAGGGGCCAGGGGCCAGGGGCCAGCGGTCAGGGGCCAGCGGTCAGGGGTCAGGGAGAAAGTGGGAGGTGGGAGGTGGGAGGGACGGGGGATGGACCCTGCTCCCACCCCGCCCGAGCCCTCACCGCCACCTCGTACGGCCCCACCCCCGCCACCACCGAAACGTCCGCCACGTCCCCCCGCACCACACACCCCACCACCCGCACCCCCTGCGCCCCAGCCACCTCCTCCGCCCTCCCGCAGGCCACCCCCTCCCCCCGCATCCACTCCCCTGCCGCTGCCAGCGCCGCCAAGTCCGCCCCACTTCCGGCCCGGTGACGGGCCACCACCGCCTGCCCCATCGCCAGCACCCCGATGAACACCACCCCGAGCAGCGCCACGACCCCCAGCGCCCAGACCGTCGCCGACCCGCGCTCCGTCCGCCACCTACGCGGCGCCCCGGACCTCAGGCCACGCCCCCTCACGCCCCCGCCTCCGCCGTCTCCTCCACCGTCTCCTCCGCCAGCGCGACCGCCTCGGCCCGCAGCGTCAGCCCCAGCCGGCCGGGCCCTGGTACCGGCGCTTCCACCAGCACCCGCACCAGGTCCCCCTCCCGCCGGAACCCGACCTTCGCCCCGTCCGGTGCCGCCTGCCTGGCCGCCGCCTCGGTCGCCGCCTGCGGTTCCTGCCTGGCCGCCGCCCGCGCCCCGACCCGGGCGGCGTCCACACACTGGATCTGCGCGGAGGCCGCCATCAGCGCCCACACCAGCGCCAGCCCGAACAGCATCAGCACCGGCAGGGTCAACGCCGCCTCGGCAGTCACGTAACCCCGGTCAGCGCGACGACGAGCTGCCCCCGCCTCCTCAGAACTGCACATCGAGCGCCCTCTCCACCGCCGCCTGCAGCGCCGTCGAGACGGCATCGCTGCTGACGACCTTGTAGAGCACCGCCGCGAAGGCACACGCCGCGATCGTCCCCACCGCGTACTCGGAGGTCGTCATCCCGGAATCACCGGCCACCTGCACCCTCGCCCGCACCCGATCCCAGCCCTGTCCCAAGCCCAAGTCCCAACCCGAACCCCGAACCTTCATCCACTTCCACATCTCAACCTCCCGTTGATTCCACTCACTTCTCGCTTCGGGCCGCTCCCACTCGAATTCACTTCTCTTCGCCCCGGCCCACTTCGACCCCCTCCCACCCACCTCCCTCCGACCCACCTCCCTCCGACCCACCTCGCTTCACCCACCTCGCTTCACCCGCCGGCCAGCAGCCCCTCCGCCAGCCCGATCACCACCGGTGCCACACCCACCGCCAGGAAGGCGGGCAGGAAGCAGAGCGACAGCGGCACGACGATCAGCACCCCGGCCCTGTTCGCCGCGGCCTCGGCCCGGCGCGCCCGTTCCGCCCGGAGCCCGTCCGCCACCCGTCCGACCGGCCCGGCCGCCGGAGCCCCGCTGGCCCCCGCCCGCTCCAGGCACCTGGCCAGAGCGGCGGCGCCCGGTATCGCCGCCAACCGCGCCCACACCTCGGCCGGTTCGCCGCCGAGCCTCAGCTCCGCCGCCGCCCGGGCCAGCCGATCCCCGACCGGCCCACCGAGCGACGCCCCGACCGCCTCGGCAGCCTCCCGGGGGCCCGCCCCAGCAGCCACACAGGCAGCCAACAGATCAGCTGCGAGCGGCAGTTGGTGACCAGCGGCAGCTTCCTCCGCCGCCGCCTCGCCCCGCGGCTGCCGCCCCCGCTGCCAGCGCCGCACACCGATCGCGGCCACCGCCCCGACGAGGCACCCCCACACCCCACCCACCAGCACATATCCCGCGACCACAGCTCCCACGGGGCCGCCCCAGCCCCGCGCCCACTCGGCCCCGCCGCGAAAACACCCTCGCCGCCCCGCCCCGTACACCGCCGCCTCGACCGCCAGCAGTGTCGCCAGCCGCCGTCTGGACTCCCGCTCCCGGCGCCGACCCGCCACCGCGAAGGCCAGACATCCCACAGCCGCAGCAGCGCACACCACCACCCCCAGCCTGTGGACAACTTCCCCGTTCATGCGCCCTCCCCCTCTCCACTCCGTACGATCCGGCGGGCCCACAGCAGCCCTCCCGCCTCCAGCAGCCCTCCCACCGCCAGGCATCCGAGCCCCAGCGGTGTGTGCAGCAACACCCTCAGCGGGTCGGCGCCCATGGCGCTGCCGATCAGCACGCCCACCACCGGCAGCACCGCGAGGAGCGCCACCGTCGACCAGGCCCCGGCCAGCCGGGCCCGCAGATGCTCCCGGCGGTCCCGCTCGGCCCGCAGCGCGGCCTCCAGCCGGTCGAGCCCGGACGCGAGCCCGGCCCCGCTGCCCACCGACACCTGCCAGCAGACCGCCACCCCGACCAGCCCGTCCGCCCCCGGCTCCCGCGCGGCCCGGTGCAGCGCCACCGGTACGTCACCCCCGAAGCGGGCCGCCGCGCGTACCTCCGCCGCCGCATCCCCCAGTACGCCGGTGTCCGCGACCGCCGCGCACAGCGCCTGCCCCGGCTGGCTGCCGGCCCGCAGCTCCCCGCTGACCGCCCCGCACAGCGCGATCACCTCGTCGGTGCGTCTCCCGCGCGCCCGCTCCGCCTCCCTCGCCCGCAGCCGCCGCCCCACCAGCGGCACCGCCCCCGCCCCCAGCACCAGCGGAATCACCGACTCCCCCAGCGCGGCGACGACGCCCGCCGCCGGTACGCACAGCCACTCGGGCCGCACCCTCTCCCGCAGCAGCGCCCAGAGCCGCTCCCAGGGCGCCTCCCGCTCGTCCGCCACGCCCCCGGCCACCACCAGCCGGGCCCGCCGCACCCCCCGGTCCCAGCCGACCAGCAGCCAGGCCGCAAGCCCTGCGCACACCATCGCCGCATACGCGGCCGGCCCTCCCGTCACAGCGCACCCCCGATCAGCTCCCGCAGCTGCGGCCAGCCCCGCTCCCGTACGAATCCGTCAGCACCCCAGCGCAGCGCGGGCACCGTCACCACCAGCCCCGCCGGATCCCGCTCCAGCACGTGCACCTCGGCGAGCCGCCGCCGGCCGTCCCGGCCCCGGACGAGATGCAGGACCACCGACAGGGCCGCCGCCAACTGGCTGTGCAGCGCCGCCCTGTCGAGCCCCGCAGCCGTCCCCAGGGCTTCCATCCGGGCCGGAACCTGCGCCGCCGCATTGGCGTGCACCGTCCCGCACCCGCCTTCGTGCCCGGTGTTCAACGCGGCCAGCAGCTCGGTCACTTCGGCCCCGCGGACCTCACCGACCACCAACCGGTCGGGCCGCATCCGCAGCGCCTGCCGCACCAGGTCCTGCAAGGTGACCCGCCCCGCGCCCTCCTGGTTCGGCGGCCGGGACTCCAGCCGCACCACGTGCGGATGGTCGGGCCGCAGCTCCGCCGAATCCTCGGCGAGCACGATCCGCTCCCGCCCCCCGACCAGCCCCAGCAAGGCCGAAAGCAGGGTCGTCTTCCCCGCCCCCGTGCCCCCGCTGATCAGGTACGACAGCCTGGCCTCGACCAGCGCCCGCAGCAGTACGTCCCCGCCCGGCGGCACCGTCCCGGCCGCCACCAGCTCCTTGGGTCTGAACGCCTTGGGCCGCACGACCCGCAGCGACAGGCACGTCGACCCGGCTGCCACCGGTGGCAGCACGGCGTGCATCCGCGTCCCGTCCGGCAGCCGAGCGTCCACCCAGGGCCTGGCGTCGTCGAGACGACGGCCCGCCACCGCCGCGAGCCGCTGCGCCAGCCTGCGCACCGCCGCCGCGTCCTCGAAGGACACCGGGGCGAGCTCCAGACCCGCCCCACGGTCCACCCAGACCCGGTCCGGCGCGGACACCAGCACATCGGTCACCGACGGGTCGGCGAGCAGCGGCTCCAGCGGCCCCGCCCCCACCAGCTCCGACCGCAACTGGTGGGCGCCGCCCAGCACTTCCGTGTCACCGAGCAGCCTCCCCTGCTCGCGCAGCGCGGCGGCCACCCGGGCCGGTGTCGGCTCGGCCCCGCTCTCGGCGAGGCGCATGCGCACCGCGTTCAGCAGTACGGTCGCGCTCATCCGGCCGCACCCCCGACCAGCGCCCGGTCCCAGAACGCGGTGCAGAACCGGGCCAGTGGCCCCCGTGCGCTGCTCCCCGGCGGATCCCCGTCCGCGAGCGCCTCCAGCAGTCCTGGTTCGGCCGGAAGTTCACCCACCAGGGGAAGGTCTAGCGCCTTGGCCACCCACTCCTCGTCGAGCCCGGCCGCGTACGGCCCTCGCACGACGGTCCGCAAGTCCTCCAGCACCATGCCCGCTGTCGCGGCGACCCGCTGCGCGGCAGCCACGGCCCGCAGCTCACCCGGCACGACGAGCAGCCCGAGGTCCAGCTGGGCCAGGGCCTCCGCCACGCTCTCGTCCACCCTGCGCGGCAGGTCCACGACCACCACTCCGCCGGACCGGCGGGCCGCGGCCAGCACGGACCGCATGGCCTCCGGCGGGATGACCACCGCGTCGCTCCGGTCCCAGCTCAGCACCCTCAATTCGTGCAGACGAGGCAGAGATTCCTCCAGCGCGGCACTGGCGACCCGCCCCCGCGAAGAGGCGAAATCCGGCCAGCGCATGCCCTGAACGCTCTCCCCGCCGAGCAGGACGTCGAGTCCGCCGCCGAGCGGATCGCCGTCGATGAGCATCGTGCGCCGGCCCGCCCGCGCCGCCGTCACGGCCAGCGCGCACGCCAGGGTGGAAGCTCCGGCTCCGCCGCGTCCGCCCATCACCCCGACCGTGAGTGCCTGACGGCCGACGCCCTCCGTCGCGTCGGCGATCCGGTTCACCAGCCAGGTCTCGGCATCGGGCAGGCGCAGCACGTAGTCCGCGCCGATCTCCACGGCCCGCCGCCAGACCAGCGGGTCGTCCTGGTCACGCCCGACGAGCATCACCCCTCGTCGGCGCACGGCTCCGCGCACCCGGGCCGCCGCGTCGTCCCCGACGAGCACCAGCGGCGCCGCTTCCCAGCTCCCGTGCCGCTCCGGCAATCCGTGGTGAACTTCCGGCTCCGCCCCCGCTGCGGCGCACAATCTCAGCAGGTCGTCGAGCAGTTCCACATCTTCTGTGACGATCAGCGGTCCGCCCCGCCGCCCTTCGGCGGCCGACAACCGGTCGGGTGTGATCCGTCCAGCCACGATCCCCGCCCCCTCTCACTGCGCTCTCAAGCGATTTCGAGAGCCGCGAACTTCGCGGCTGGAATCACCGTGCAGCGATCCGGAAAACCGTGTGGATCTTGCTCGAAAACTGTGGACAGATCAGCAGTTGTGCATATTCCACTCACCCTTACCAGTGACTTCCAAGGGGAACGGAACGACTACACAGCGTGACGAGTTGAGGACGTACGAGGGATCGCCGTCAGGCACGGAGAAGAGCAGAGGAGCCGCCCGATGCACATGGATCAAGGGCCGCCGAGGGGCCCGAAAAAGCATCCGGACATGCGACGACCCCCGCCGGGGGGGAGAGCGGGGGTCGTCTGCCACGGTCCGACTCGGGGGGGGGAGGAGCCGAACCGGGGTAGCACGGTCGCGAACGATCCGTGACTTCCATGGTGTACCCGAGAGGCTTCTCAGGCAAACCCACGCGCCCCAGCGTACGCCGAATGGTGGGCGCCTATGCTCGCCTCGTGGAAAACCGCTCGCTGCCCCGCACCGCTGCCTTCTTCGACCTGGACAAGACCGTCATTGCGAAGTCGAGCACGCTGACCTTCAGCAAGTCCTTCTACCAAGGCGGACTGATCAACCGCCGGGCCGTTCTCCGAACGGCCTACGCACAGTTCGTCTTCCTGGCGGGCGGCGCGGATCACGATCAGATGGAGGGCATGCGCGAATACCTCTCCGCGCTCTGCAAAGGGTGGAACGTCCAGCAGGTGCGGGAGATCGTCGCCGAGACCCTGCACGACCTGATCGACCCGATCATCTACGACGAGGCCGCCTCTCTCATCGAGGAGCACCACGCCGCCGGCCGTGATGTCGTGATCGTCTCGACCTCCGGCGCCGAAGTGGTCGAGCCGATCGGCGAACTGCTCGGCGCCGACCGCGTGGTGGCCACCAGGATGGTCGTCGGCGACGACGGCTGCTTCACCGGCGAGGTGGAGTACTACGCGTACGGACCGACCAAGGCGGAGGCGGTCAAGGATCTCGCCGCCTCCGAGGGCTACGACCTGACCCGCTGCTTCGCGTACAGCGACTCGGCGACCGACGTGCCGATGCTGGAGGCGGTCGGCCACCCCTATGCGGTCAATCCGGACCGCGCACTGCGTCGCGAGGCAACCGCCCGAGAATGGCCGATTCTCGTCTTCAGCCGCCCGGTCCGGCTGAAGCAGCGACTGCCCACCCTCTCGATGCCGCCCCGCCCCGCGCTGATGGCGGCGGCAGCAGTGGGGGCGGCAGCCGCCACCGCCGGCCTCGTCTGGTATGCGAGCCGCCGCCGCACCGCCGTCACCAGGGCCGTCACCAGCGCCGCCATCAGGGCCACCACCGGCTGACTTTTTGCCCGTATTTGAGAGTAAAAGTAAAGAAGCGTTTCCAGGGGTTCCGCTTCCCCGCCAACGGGAGTACAAAGGATTCAACGGCCCGCGAGACCAAGGACATCCGTGAGGATCACCTAGGCATCACGGCCCCACGGACCGCGCATGAAAGCCGAGCACCCACGCGACGTCGACCCGTCGATTACGGGCCAGCCGCACCAGGCCACGGGCGAAGATCCCGACCTGATGGGCAAAAATTCGAGGACGCTTGGTAACCCGGCGGACATGCCAGCGGCGGTACCGATTCCGGTACCGCCGCATCTCTTTTCCCACGCCCAGGCCGGTCGACCGGAGCCCACAGACCCAAGCCCCGGCCGACCCACGCCCAGGCCGACGACCTCGACCCGACGAACCTAGCCCGGCAGCCTCAGGCCGCGCCTCGCTGCAGCGCCTCGCACACCGCCGTCGACTCCCGCGCGCCCAGCTCCGCCGCGCGCCCGCAGTGCGCGATCCACGCCGCCACACCCTCCGGCGTGCCGGACACATAGCCCTCCAGCGCCGCGACGTACTCCGCCCGGCCCTGTTCCGCGTGGCCGACCTCGGCCGGGCAGACCGACTTCGGGTCGAGCCCGCTGTTGATCAGCACGATGCGTTCGGCGGCGCGCGCGACGAGTCCGTTGTGCGAGCCGAACGGCCGCAGTGCCAGCAGCTCGCCGTGCACCACCGACGCCGTCACCAGCGCCGGAGCAGCCGCACCCCCGGCGATGATCAGCTGCGACAGCCCTTCAAGGCGCCCCGCCACTTCCCCCGCACCCGGCAGCGGAAGCTGGACGAGCGGCTCGTCCACCGGCTCACCAGCCAGCCTCGGCCGCCCCACCAGCTCGTCCTCGATGCCCGCGCCGCCGGCCGCCACCAGATGCAGCCGCGCCAGCACCCGGAGCGGCGACTGCCGCCAGATGGACAGGAGCTGTCCGGCCTCGGCCGTCAGGCGCAGCGCCCCGCCGACCACCCGGGCCTCGTCGTCGACACTGAAGTCGGTACGGCGCCGCACCTCCTCCAACGCCCAGTCGGCACCCGAGAGCGCCGCCGAGCCACGCGCTCCACGCAGCGCGGCCTCCCCGGTGATCTCGTTGCTGCGGCGCCGCATGACTCGGTGCGCGTAGACCCGGTCCACGGCCTTGCGTACGGAATCCACGGCCTCGGGCACACCGGGCAGCGCACCCAGCGCCGCGAGCGGATCAGCGTTCGTACTCATAAGTAGGGAGCGTACGCACCGTTCCCGCACACCCCTCCACGCCCCACCTTGGAGTGGTCTTCTTCACCCACGGTGCACACCCACCGCATTCATGCGATTACCCTTGGTGAACATGAAGATCGCTTTCGTCGGGAAGGGCGGCAGTGGCAAGACCACGCTGTCCTCGCTGTTCATCCGCCACCTCACGGCCAACGAAGCTCCGGTCGTCGCCGTCGACGCCGACATCAACCAGCACCTGGGCGCGGCGCTCGGCCTCTCGGACGAGGAGTCGGCCGCGATGCCCGCGATGGGCGCGCACCTCCCCCTCATCAAGGACTACCTGCGCGGCACCAACCCCCGCATCGCCTCCGCCGAGACGATGATCAAGACGACTCCGCCCGGCGAGGGCTCCCGGCTGCTGCGGGTTCGTGAGGACAACCCGGTGTACGACGCGTGCGCCCGTCCGGTGACCCTCGACGACGGCGCGATCCGGCTGATGGCGACCGGCCCCTTCACCGAGTCGGACCTGGGCGTGGCCTGCTACCACTCCAAGGTCGGCGCGGTCGAGATGTGCCTGAACCACCTGGTCGACGGCCCCGACGAGTACGTGGTGGTCGACATGACGGCGGGCTCGGACTCCTTCGCGTCGGGCATGTTCACCCGCTTCGACATGACGTTCCTGGTGGCCGAGCCGACCCGCAAGGGCGTCTCCGTCTACCGCCAGTACAAGGAGTACGCCCGGGACTACGGCATCGCGCTCAAGGTCGTCGGCAACAAGGTGCAGGGCCAGGACGACCTGGACTTCCTGCGCGCGGAGGTCGGCGACGATCTGCTGGTCACCATGGGCCACTCGGACTGGGTACGCGCCATGGAGAAGGGCCGCCCGTCCCGCTTCGAGCTCCTGGAGGCCGACAACCGCCTCGCCCTCCAGACCTTGCAGGACGCCGCCGAGGACAGCTACGCGCACCGCGACTGGGAGCGCTACACGCGCCAGATGGTGCACTTCCACCTGAGGAACGCGGAGAGCTGGGGGAACGCGAAGACCGGCGCCGATCTGGCTGCCCAGGTCGACCCGGCCTTCGTGCTCGACGAACGCCTGGCGGTCGGTACCGCTCAGCCGGCGTAGTCCCACAGCGACCGGCCGCTCAGCCGGCGTAGCCACCACAGCGACCGGCCACTCAGCCTGCGTAGCCACCGCAGCGACCCGCCGCTCGGTCGGCCGAGCCGCCCCTGTGACCGGCCGTCGACGCCACCCAACCTCGTCACCGCGCCGGTCACCCCGGAGCGGAGACGACGGACGGAGTCCGGCACAGCGCCCCGAAGCCCGACAGGCGCCCCAGGCGCCGCACGGTGCGAGGGGCGCCGACGGCGGTTCTGCCCCGGCTGCCCAGGTCGACCCGGCCTTCGTGCTCGACGAACGCCTGGCGGTCAGTGCCGCTCGGCCGGCTTGTCTCCCGAAGCCCCCGGGGCCGCATGGGCCCCCGGAGCCGACGGGGCGTGTGCGGCAGCCCGGGCTGCCGGGTTCAGGAAGGTCGCCCAATCCGTCTTCGGTGCCTGGCCGACCTTCAGGGTCCGCAGCTTGGCCAGCACCTGCGGGTCCTGCGCGTCCAGCCAGTCCGCCAGTTGGCGGAACGACACGCACTTGACGTCGCGCTGGGTGCAGACGGTCTTGATGGTGTCCTCGATGGCGCGCATGTACGTGCCGCCGTTCCAGGACTCGAAATGGTTGCCGATGATCAGCGGGGCGCGGTTGCCCCGGTAGGAGCGCTCGAAGGCCTGCACCAGGCCGTCGCGCATCTGGTTGCCCCAGTACTCGTGCTTGCCCTCGTCGCCCCGGGTCGCGCCCGACTGGTTCATGTAGAAGTTGTAGTCCATGGAGAGGGTCTGGAAGGCCCGACCCGGCACCGGCACCAGCTGCATCGACAGGTCCCAGAGGCGGCCCTGCTTCTCCGGCCAGATCTGGTCGTTGACGCCGCTGGTGTCGTAGCGGAAGCCCATCTCGCTCGCCGCGCGCATGAAGTTCTTGCGGCCCTCCAGGCAAGGCGTACGGGCGCCCACCAGTTCCTTCTCGTAGTCGAAGGGCAGCGGCTCGACCGTCTTCAGCGCGGCGTTGGACTTCCAGTTCTTGACGAAGGACTTGGCCTGGGCGATCTCGCTCTTCCACTCCTCCTTCGACCAGGTGCCGACGCCGCCGTCCTTGCCGCAGAAGTGGCCGTTGAAGTGGGTGCCGATCTCGTTGCCCTCGAACCAGGCGCCGCGGATCTGCTCCACGGTGTCCTTGATTCCCTTGGCGTCGTTGAAACCGATGTCGGAGCGTCCGGCGGAGTGCTGCGGCGGGTTGTAGAGCTCCTTCTTGCCCTCGGGCAGGAGGTAGACCCCGCTGAGGAAGTACGTCATCGTCGCGTCGTACTTCTGCCCGACCTTGCGGAAGTGGGAGAACAGCCGCTGGCTGTCCTCGCCCGCGCCGTCCCAGGAGAAGACCACGAACTGCGGGGGCTTCTGCCCGGGCGCCAGCTTCTTCGGTACGGGCTGAAGGGGCTGTGCTCCGGTGTACGCGGTGGAGCCGTCGCCGATCAGCCGGACCGGGCTCTTGGGCGCGGCGGCGGGCGCGTTCTTCTTGGCGCCGTGCGCGCCTTCCCGGGTCTCGGCCGGGTCCGACGCCTGGCCGGAGCAGCCTGCCAGTGCGGCCAGGGACAGTACGGCGGCGGTGACGCCGAAGGTGATTCTCTTCGTGGCGGCCATCATCCGCCCACCTCTTCCTCGATCGGCTTGCTGAGCGGCCGGGGCCGGGACGGCCTGAACGGCGCGGCAAACCTCGCATGCACCCACAAGTCCACAGATGCGACAAGCCGCCCGAAATGCTTATTCACTAATTCGGGTGAAGGATTGCCCCATTTGACCGTAAAGACCCACCCAGATCTTTACTCTGGATTACGATTCGTTTACCGAGAGTTTTAAGTCCCCCGCTGCACGCCGTGATCCACGGCCGCGACCCCTCGTTCCGCGACCGCGCTGCCCCGGAGGAGACAAGAGCAATGTCTGCTTGCGTACCCACTCGCCCCGACCACACCTCTCGCACCACCCGAGCCTCACGCTTCCAACGGCCGCACAGCCCGCCGTCGGGCGGGGGCGAAAAGCCCCACCGGACCCGTTTCAAGATCGCGGGAGGCGACCTCGCCGCCTCGATCACCGTGTTCCTGATCGCCGTACCCATGTCGCTGGGACTGGCCGTCGCCATAGACGCGCCCCTCGCGGCGGGCCTGATCGGCGCCGCCGTCGGCGGCATCGTCGCCGGACTGATCGGCGGCTCTCCCCTCCTGGTCAGCGGCCCGTCGGCCGGACTGACCGTCGTCACCGCGGAGCTGATCCAGCGCTACGGCTGGCGCACCACCTGCGCCGTCGTCATCTGCGCCGGCCTGGTGCAGATCCTGCTCGGCTCACTCAGAGCCGCCCGAAACGCCCTGGCCGTCAGCCCCGCCATCGTGCACGGCACCCTCGCCGGCATCGGCGTCGCCATCGCGCTCGCCCAGCTGCACATCGTGCTCGGCGGCTCGCCACAGAGCTCCGCCACCGCCAACGCTCTCGCGCTACCCGCGCAGTTGGCCCACCTCGGTCCTGCCGCACCGCTGATCGGCGCGCTCACCATCGCCGTGCTGATCCTGTGGCCGCGCCTCCCGGGGCGTACGGGAAGAATCCTGCGCAAGACACCCGCCGCGCTCGCGTCCGTCGCGATCGCCACCTCGGTCGCCGCCTTCGCGGCCCCGTCGATCGCCCGGGTCGACCTGCCGTCCTGGCGCAGTCACGCGCTGCCCGAGATGCCGGAGGGCCCGGTGCTCGCACTGGCCGCGGCGGTGGTGACCGTCACGCTGGTGGCGAGCCTGGAGTCACTGCTGTCCGCGGTCGCCGTGGACAAACTGGCCTCCGAGCGACCGGGAGCACCGGGCGTGCCCCCCGTACCCCGCTCCGACCTGGACCGCGAGCTGCGCGGCCAGGGCGTTTCCAACATGGTTTCCGGGCTGCTCGGCGGGCTGCCGATCTCCGGCGGCGCCGTCCGCAGCACCGCCAACGTCCGTACGGGCGCGGTCAGCCGGGCCGCCACCGTGCTGCACGGCGTGTGGGTGCTGCTCGCCGCCGGACTGCTCGTCGGCGTACTGGAGTGGATTCCGCTGGCGGCACTTGCCGCCCTGGTGATGATGGTCGGCATCCAGATGGTGAGTTTCGCGCACATCCGCAATGTCCATAAGCACCGCGAATTCCTGGTGTACGCCACCACGGTCGCCGGTGTCGTCCTGCTCGGTGTGCTGGAGGGCGTGGCCCTGGGGGTCGCGGTCGCCGTCGCCGTCGCCCTGCACCGGCTGGCCAAGACCCGCATCGTCACCGAGACGACTTCGGACGGCGTCCATCATGTGCGGGCACGCGGACAGTTGACCTTCCTGGCCGTACCCCGGCTGACCCGGACACTGGGCCAGGTGCCCCAAGGGGCACATGCGGTAGTGGAGTTGGACGGCTCCTTCATGGACCACGCGGCGTACGAAGCGCTGCAGAGCTGGCAGGACGGCCACGTCGCACAGGGCGGCAGGGTCGAGGTCACCGGCAGGTCCGGGATCCGGGTCGCCGGGCCCGTGACGAGTGCCGCGCACACCTGCTGCCGCCCCTGGACGCCGTGGCGCAACCACCACTGCGACGAGCACACCGCGCCCGTCGCAGCTCCCGAGGCACGTCCGGCCGGTTCGCACCAACTGGCCAGCGGGCTCAGCGCGTTCCAGCGCAACACCGCACCGCTGGTGCGCGACGAGCTGGCGCGCCTCGCCCGGGAGGGCCAGAGCCCCTCACAGCTCTTCCTGACCTGCGCGGACTCCCGCCTGGTCACGAGCATGATCACGTCGAGCGGCCCCGGCGACCTCTTCACCGTACGAAATGTGGGAAACCTGGTTCCGCCGGCGGGCGCCGAGTCCGCGGACGACTCGGTCGCCGCGGCCATCGAGTACGCCGTGGACGTGCTGGAGGTCGCGTCGATCACCATCTGCGGACACTCCGGGTGCGGCGCGATGCAGGCCCTGCTGAACGGACCGGGGGAGGGCGGCGAGAGCACCCCGCTGCGGCGCTGGCTGCGGCACGGCGCGCCGAGCCTGCGCCGGATGAAGAGCCGTCACCACTCGTGGGCGCGGATCTCCGGGCGGCTGCCCACCGACGCGGTGGAGCAGCTGTGCCTGACCAATGTGGTGCAGCAGCTGGAACACCTGAGGCAGCACGAATCGGTGAAGCGCCGCCTCGCCGAAGGGACGCTGGAGCTGCACGGGATGTACTTCCACGTGGCCGAGGCACAGGCATATCTGCTGGTCGACGGGGCACGGATCGGGGAGACCACCGAGGTCTTCGACCGGGTCGCGCCGTCGTCGCACACGGAGTTGGAGGGCCTGAGCGCCTGAACCTTTCCGGGTGTACGTCCGTGGACGGGGTGTACGGCCGTGGGCAGGTGAACGTCCGTGAGACC